>LJUH01000046.1 GCA_001303765.1 Chlamydiae bacterium SM23_39 | reverse complement strand
TTTATCCCAAAAGCTTGTGACTTCATAAAGATAAATACGACCTTTTATTTTTTGTTCTACAATATAAGTCATGATTATTAACTCCAAGTTAAATTAATAACTATAAATTTAACAAAAAAAAATACTCTTTGACAAGAACTTTTTTATTTTTAATCAAAAATTTTCAAATGGTTATTAAATTAAAAATTCAATTTAGGAGAAATCAATACAAAAACCCCAATATAATGAAAAGTTTATTTCGGAAAATTAACTCTTTTAAAATCTTCAGCAATAATGGTATTAGGAAAAATCTTTTTAGCTTCCTTTTCAAATGCTTCCATATCTAAATATCTAGCAGAAAAATGAGTTAAAATAAGAGTATCTACCTGAGCTTCCAAAGCAATCTCTGCAGCTTGCTTTGCTGTCATATGCATATATTTTAAAGCTAAATGTTTATCCTTTTCTAAATAAGTACTCTCACATATCAAGATTTTAGCATTTTTTGCTAATTCAACAGCTTCATTACATTTTTTTGTATCTATAACAACAGCTATTGAATCACCCTTTTTTAAATAACTTACATCTTCTAATTTTATTTTTTTCCCTTCTATTTCTATTTTTTTTTCTTTTTCTAATCTTTTAACATTAGGCCCTTTCACATTATATTTTTTCAAAAGCTCCTTTTTAAATTTTATCTTATCGGGTTCTGTTATCCTCCATCCAATATTATCTATCCCATGTTTTAAAAAACGGGCTTCTATTTTAAATTTCTCATCTTGATAAATTAAATTTTCTTTAAAAACAGGCTTTTCTATTATTTTTATATTCTCATGATAAATACATCCATATCTTAAACAATCAAAATTTTTTTTGTAATTACCAGGATAATAACAGATAACGGGATGAGATATTTTATCTAAATTTAATCTCATAAACATAGATCCCAACCCTAAACAATGATCTCCATGAAAATGACTAACAAATATCCTAGTAACACAAGTTGGAGAGATATTTGCAAAGATAAATTGTCTTTGAGTACCTTCACCAGGATCAAATAAAAGCCCCTCCTCATTCCATCTTACAAGATAAGCTCCATGGTTTCTCATTCTAGTTGGTTGCTGACTAGAACATCCTAATATTACAACATCTTTTAAACTCATCTATTCTCCAAAGAAAAAAAGTTAAATCTTCCTAAAATAGCTCCTATGATAAATCCTGAAATATGTGCTGTGTTAGCTATATTTGGAGCTAATACATTTATTCCTAAAGCTTGGAAGGTGAAAGAAAAAAAAGATAAAATAAACATCAATATCACATATATCCCTAAAAATAAAAAGACCACTTTTTGAAGTGGGTATCCTTCCCATGGAGCTATCTTTTGTCTAGACCAGATAAATCCAACCATGCCCATAATTATTCCTGAATAACCTAAAAAATAGGGACCACTCATTAAATATTGTAAGGTATTTGATAAAATACCTATAATTACCATTAAAAGGATATATTTTATATTTTTTACTCTTTGTTCCATCTGTTTTCCTAATACCCATAACCAAAGCATATTAAAAAGAAGATGTAAAAAATCTCTATGCAAGATACAAGGAGTAAAAAGCCTCCATATCTGCCCTTTCCTAATGTTTTCAAAAAGAGTTCCCTCTACTTTAAAAGATTTCTCCTTTAAAAGGATATCATAAAATCCTTTAAAAAAAGGCGCTTCTATCTGCTTTTGAATAAATGAAAGTTGCTTTCCATCTTTTGTTAAATCTAATCCATATTTTTTTACTAATTCATCTATTTTTATCAATTTATAAGGAACATCATATAATAATGCTCTTTGAATAGGTGTTAAAACAACATAGGTAATTTTAGGATATTCTTCTTTTATTTTAATCTCTTCAAACAGATTTATCAAATAGATAAAAATAGATAAAAAAATAAAAAAAAATGTTATCTTATAAGATACTTTTTTCTTTTCTATTTTTTTTTCTTCGACAGGATATTTATCTGGTTCCTTCTCAAATTCTTCTAAATAATCTTCAGCTTTTCCTATCATATCTTCATCATGAACCCATATCTCATATGAAATTTTATTAGTCTTATCATCAACCTCTACATCAATAGTATTATCTATTTTTCTTTTTTTTAAAAAAAAGGAAAATTTTTTAGCTAAATTTTCATTTTCAAAAGATTTTATAAATCGCATCTTATCTTCTCTATAATTTTTGAAGAAGAAAGAGGTATATCTTTTTTTACTAAATGTAGCTTTCCATATTTTTCTACTATTTTTTTCTCTATACAATTCTCCCCATATTCCTCTCCATTAACATGAACATCTGGTTTTATTTTTTTTAAAATTTTTATAGGAGTAGTTTCATCAAACCAAGATACAAAATCTACAAATTCTAATGCTGTTACCATCTGTATCCTATATTCCAATGATATTATAGGTCTTTTTTCTCCTTTATATGCCTTAATAGATTTATCTGTATTTAATAGTATAAATAAAACATCTGCTAAAAGAGAGGCTTCATAAATAATTTTTAGATGCCCTGCATGTAATAAATCAAAAGATCCATTTAAAGTAGCAATAGTTTTCTTCTCTTCTCTTAGAAAGATTATTTTATCCTTTAAAATAGTTGGATCTATTATTTTTTTCTTACCCTCTTTTCTCCAACTTTTTTCTCTTTCCATATTAAACCAACAACTTCATCATAATTATTAACAAAATTAACATTTAATCCTTTTTTTAAATAGTTAGGCAATTCATCAAAATCTCTATAATTATCTTTTGGAAATATAAGATTACTTATCTTCGATCTCCTTGCAGCTATCAACTTTTCTTTAAGCCCTCCTATCGGTAAAATCTTTCCTGTTAATGTTAACTCTCCTGTCATAGCTAAATTAGCAGGGACCTCTTTTTCTAAAAGCAAAGACAAAAGAGCTGTCAGCATAGTTATTCCTGCTGAAGGACCATCTTTAGGAGTAGCACCTTCTGGAATATGTATATGAACTTCCTCTTTCTTAAAAAATTCTTTACCCTTAGCATATTTATTTATATTGCTATGGAGATAAGACCAAGCTATCTGTGCTGACTCTTTCATAACATCTCCTGCTTGCCCTGTAAGCCTCATAGATGTTTTCTCATTAGGAGCTCTTGACGCTTCCACATAAAGAGTAGCTCCTCCCAATGCTGTCCATGCTAATCCAGTACAAACACCAACAGGCATTTTTTTATAATAAACATCGCTTGTAAAAATAGGTTTTCCTAAATATTGAGATAGATTTTTATCACCAACAATAACTTTTTCTACTTTTTTCTTTTTTTCTTTTTCAAATGCTACTTTCAAAGCTACCTTTCTAAGAATTTTTTTTATATTATTCTCCAGTCCTCTAACACCTGCTTCTCTAGAATATAAATTAATAATCTGAGCTATTCCTATAGTAGTAAAAGAAACATCTTCTTTTCTTAATCCCATCTGTTTGGCATTCTTTTTTAAAAGGTATCTTCTAGCTATCTCTATTTTCTCTTTTTGAATATATCCAGATAATCTTAACACCTCCATTCTATCTAAAAGGGGAAGGGGAATAGTATCTACAACATTAGCAGTAACAATAAATAAAATATTGGAAAGATCGCAAGGCACATCTAAATAATGATCATGAAAATCTTTATTTTGCTCTGGATCTAATACTTCTAAAAGAGCTGATGCTGGATCTCCTTGAAAACTTATACCCATTTTATCTACTTCATCTATCATTATTACTGGATTCATAGATTGAACTTGTTTTAATGCTTGTACTATCTTACCAGGCATAGCCCCAATATATGTTCTTCTATGTCCTTTTATCTCAGCTTCATCTCTCATACCTCCCACTGAAAACCTATAAAATTTTCTATTTAATGCTCTTGCAATACTTTTTCCAACGCTTGTCTTACCAACACCCGGTGGCCCTACAAAACAGATAATACTTCCCTTAACTCCTCCTGATAATTTACCTACTCCAATAAATTCTAATATTCTTTCTTTTAAATCTTTTAATCCGTAATGATCTTTTTCTAAAATAGCTTCTGCTTTTTTTAAATCATTAGACTCTTCTGTAAAAATACCCCATGGTACTGAAGTTAGCCAATCAAGATAATTTCTACTAACACCATATTCTGGAGAATGTATCTCTAAATAATTTAATTTATCTAATTCCTCATCTATAGCTTTTTTGACTTCTGGAATTAATTTTCTTTTTCCTATCCTCTCTTTAAACTTTTCTATATCACAAGTCTTATCATCTTTTTCCATTCCCAGTTCTTTTTTTATAGCTTTTAATTGTTCTTTTAAAAAAAAATCTCTTTGAGCTTTAGATATGGTAGCTTCTATTCTTTGATTAATAGAACTTTGTAGTTTACTTAAATCTAATTCTTTTTTAAGTAATAACAAAGCTTTATCTATCCTTCTTCCTAAGTCAAAACAGGAAAGAACATCTTGAAGCTCTTCTCTACTAGCTGTTGTTAAAGCTACAGCAAAATCAGCAAGTCTCCCTGGTTCCGTAAAATCTGAATGTCCTAAAAATATTTGAAGCTCTTCTTTAAAAAGAGGATTAAGTTTTAAAAGCTCTTTAATAGTAGATATAATATTAATAGAATAAGCTTTTATCTCTTTTTTAATATGTTTTATATGAGGATCGCTATGATATTCAACAAAAGCACTTAAATATTTTTCATCAGCCTTACTTTTTATAGTTATCCTTTTCTCCATACTCAAAACAACTTGAGCTCCTCCCTGTTCTACAGGGATTATTCTCATGATCTTTGCAACAACTCCAACATCATATAGATCTTTTAAAGAAATTTTATAAATATCAGCTTTTTCATCTTTTGTTAAAAAAAGCCCAATACTTTTATGCTCCGTCTTAGCAACAATCTTTAAAACTTCATAATAACAACCAGATTCTATTAATACTGGAGCTGCCATACCAGGAAAAAAAGGACGTCTCGTTAATGGCAAAATGTAAAGCCATTCAGGATATTTTTCTATTTCTAAAAAAGCTTTATCAGATATAATTTCCTCTTTTACTGGAGAGGGTACATATTTTTTTTTCTCTTTTTTCAAAGCTACCTCATCATTTAATCTTAACCATATAGTTCCAACTATTCTTTATTTTTGCAATATGTTATTCTACTTTTTATGTACTCATTACTTATAGAAATTAGCACTAAAAAATCTTTATTAGCAATAAATAAGAATGATTTATCAATAAAAAAATATAATAATTTTGATAATAAAAATATTTTTTTTATTATAAAAAATCTTCTAAAAAATACAAATCTAACATTAAAAGATCTCTCTTTTATTGCTTTTGGAAAAGGACCAGGATCTTTTACATCTATTAGGATTGCTGCTTCTATAGCAAAAACTTTATCATACTCTTTAGATATTCCTCTTATAAGTTTTTCATCTTTAAAAAGTTTTATACCTAAAATTGATGGTCCTTTCCTATCTATAATCGATTGTAAATCAAATGGAATTTATTGTATCAAAGGCGACAAAAATAAAAAAAATATTTTATACACTTCTAATACTAAAATTATCTCCTTAGATAAATTAAAAAATTTTTTACAATTAAAATATACAATATTATCTTTTAATGGTTTTTTTAATTCTATAGAAACTGATCCTAATGAAAACCATTTAGCTAAAATATCTTTTCAAAAATTTAAAAACCAAAAATTTAGCAAGTTAGAATTATGCTATTGAATTATAATCAAAATTTATATATCTTAAAAAATTGGAGAATAAATGACTTACATAAAAGTAAAAATTGGAGATCCCATTGAAAAAGCTCTTAGAGTATTAAAAAAAAAACTTGATAAAGAAGGAATTATTAAAGCTGCTAAAAACCATCGTTTCTATGATAAGCCTTCTATTAAAAAAAGAGCTAAATCAAAAGCTGCTAAAAAAAGAGAAAAAAGAGCTAAAATTGCAGCAAGAAGAAAATATTAGCAGCTCTCTTTTTCATTTGCTAAAATTATTTTTTATGATAAACTATTAGTTATGACAGATTATTACAAAATACTTCAAATCAATAAAAATGCTACTAAAGAAGAGATAAAAAAAGCTTATAGAAAATTAGCATTAAAATATCATCCTGATAAAAATCCAAATAATCCTGAAGCAGAAGAAAATTTTAAAAAAGTTTCAGAAGCATATGAAGTATTAAGTAATGACAACAAAAGACAGATGTATGATCAATATGGAAAAGAGGGATTAGGACAGGGAGGATTTCAAGGAGCTGGAGGTTTTTCTTCCATGGAAGAAGCTCTTAGAACATTTATGGGAGCTTTTGGAGGAAGAGGATCTATTTTTGAATCTTTCTTTAAATTTGATACAGAAGAAGAACAAGCTCGTGGAGCAGATAAAAGAACAACTATATCTATAACTTATGAAGAAGCTGCTAAAGGTGTAGATAAAGAGATAGCTATTTCAAATTTAATAAAATGCGACAAATGCAAAGGAATAGGAGCTTCTTCTGCTAATGCAATTAAAAAATGCACCTCTTGCCATGGTAGTGGTCAGGTATTTCAATCAAGAGGTTTTTTTAGCATCTCATCTACCTGCCCTACTTGTGAAGGAATTGGTAAAATAATAACTTCACCCTGTATTTCATGTCATGGTTCTGGAGTTATTAGGAAAAAAAAGAATATAAAAATACATATTCCTCAAGGAATTGATAATGATATGAAGATAAAGATGAGTGGACAAGGAGATGCTGGTCAATTTGGAGCTCCTTCCGGCGATCTTTATATATTTATCAAATTAAAACCTCATGATACTTTTATAAGAGATGGCGATGATGTATACATAAATTTACCAATAACATTTACTGAAGCAGCATTAGGAACAAAAAAAGAGATACCTACACTTTGGGGAACAAAATATAGAATCACTATAGACCCTGGAGCTCAACCAGAAAAAATTCTAAGAATACGTTCTAAGGGCTTCCCAAATGTACATGGTCAAGGTAGTGGTGATATGTTTATAAAATTACAAATAGAGATTCCAGTAAAATTATCTGAAAATCAAAAAGAGATTTTAAAAAATTTTGAAAAAACAGAAACCTCTTCAAACTATCCTAAAAAAAAATCTTTTTTTGAAAAGATAAAATCATTTTTTACAAGTTAAAATTTATTTATAAGAATTTTTTTCTTTTTATAAATTGATAAAAAATCTACAATATATTTTTTTTAAAAAGGAGAAAAAAGATGGCAGAAAAAACTGAAGCAAATTCCAAATATGTAACTTTTAAACGTATATCCCATGAATTTGATGATTTTCTCAACAAAAATGTAAAAGATGTTTCCAAGGTATTTGACATTGCATGTGTTACATTCAACAAATTAGTTCCTCTGCTTACAGAACATAAGATGGTAATAAATATAACTTATGAAGTTTCTAAATTTGCCAAAAATTTTAAAATAACAGCACCATTAAAAATTTTTTTCTTTTCATAAACTGATAAAAAATCTATAATATATTTTATTTATTTAAATAAGGAGAAAAAAGATGGGAGGAAAACTTGAAGTAAAACCCGCATATATAACTTGTAAACACATATCTCATGGAATTCATGAATGTGGTGATTTTCTTACCAAGAATTCAAAAGATGCTTCGAAGGTATTAGACATTGTATTTGATACATTCAATAAATTAGCTCCTCTTTTTGAAATCATAGCATGGCTTCCAGAACATAAGATACTAATAAATATAACTTATGAAGTTTCTAAATTTGCCAAAAATTTTAAAATAATAGCACCATTGACAAGTCTTTTGGAATCTTTTTATAAAGCTGCAAAAGTTTTTAATGTTTTACTTTTTAGTAAAGAAATAATAAAAGAAAAATTATCTAAAAACTCAAATTATTCTCCAGTATTTCTACCAGCTACGAAAGAAAACAACTATGCCTTAACAAAAAAAGACGAAAGCAAAATTAAAACAGATTTAATTATAAGAAAAATTGCAAACCTTATAATCGTTTTAACGTTTTTATTTTTTACTACAACAGATTTTTTAGGATGGCTCTCAGCCACTAAAATATATATACATCCCTTCCCTTTATTTATTCCAATAATTGGAGGTATACTATTCTCATTAGGATCATCACTGGGAATAGCAAAATCTGCTTTTAAAATTAAGCAAACAGCAAATAGAATAAAAAACTTAAACTTAAAAATAAAAGAAAAGGAAGATCAAAACCAAAATGAAATAGCTAAATTAAAAATTAATAAATTCCAAGTATCTTATGCAAATCATAGTATAGATATATTCAAGAATGCAACATATGTAGCAATTGGAATAATTGTAGCTTTAGGAACATATTTTCAAATAATGAACGCCCTCGTTTTAACATTTACTCTCTTTGTATTATCTTCTTCTGCCATTTTACCGATCTTTTCTAAAATAGGTATTAACATAACTAAAAAAATATTTGAAGAGCAGATAAAATCAGAAGAGAAAAAATAAAAAAAACCTTCAGATAAGGAAGTCCAGGTACTATCTAACTCTTCGCAAATTCAGGTAATTCTTATCCCCCCCACTGTTAACACTGAAAATTAATAAAAATCTTCTAGCATTTAGCTTTTTTTGCTTGCTTACTTTATACATCATAGACAATACATTGAATAATTCATTTGACATACTCCAACGACTAAAGTCAGTTGGATTCTGGATTCAAACAATATTGCCTGAAGAATCAGGTCTTACAATATCTAGCCCAAGAGAAGATGCCCCTTCTCTTAAATTATTTATAGCTGCATTAACATCTCTATTGTGTTCTTTATTGCAAG
>LJUH01000045.1 GCA_001303765.1 Chlamydiae bacterium SM23_39 | reverse complement strand
GCTATAAATAATTTAAGAGAAGGGGCATCTTCTCTTGGGCTAGATATTGTAAGACCTGATTCTTCAGGCGAATATTGTTTGAATCCAGAATCCAACTGACTTTAATCGTTGGAGTATGTCAAAATGAAAATAAAAGGAATATAAATGGCAGGGATAAAACTTTCTAAATTAAAAAAAATAAAAGACAAATATGAATATAGGAATAGATTATGGAAGTTAAATAAACCTATTCCTTCTTCTTCTAAAAGAAAAAAAATGATGGTTTTAGCAACAAAAAATATAGATAAAGAAAAAAAAGTGAAAATAATTCATTTTGGAGAAAAAGGATATGGTCATAATTACAGCAAAAAAGCAAAAGAATTATATTTAAAAAGAAGTGCTCAAATAAAAAACAAAAAAGGTGAACTCACAAAAGATGATCCTTGGAGTCCCAACTATTGGTCTAGAAAAATATTATGGCCTAAAAATAAACCTGCTACAGGACCTAAAAAAACTTAAAAATCGGACGCAGTCAATACCAATTCGAACCATATAGATATTTTTTCCTTTTTTTATGTTTCACTCGCTATATCTCAGTGAGTCAAATGAGTCAAATAAAAAAAAATTTTTCCTTGAAAATTCTTTTCTTTTTATTTTTTTAATTTTACACTAAAAAAAATTACAAACTGACATGAAAAGAAGAGTCATTGTAGCTGCATTAATCAAAAATCAAGATAATGAATATTTAATTTGTAAAATGCCTAAATCGAGAGGTGCTTATCCAGGAAAATGGGCAATTCCTGGAGGAGGAATAAATGCTAACGAAACAATCTTGGAAGCATTAAATAGAGAGATAAAAGAAGAGATTGAAGAAGAATTAATTATTTCAAAAATAACTCCTTGGAATTTTAAAGATCACATTGTAAAAAAACTATATCCTGATGGAAAAATAGAAGAAATATATATGATTTGTTTGATCTTTGATTGTTTTGCAGAAAATAAAATTATTAAACTCAATGAAGAATTTGAAAAATACGCTTGGGTTCTTCCCGAAAACATTAAAAGTTATGATTTAAACGCAGCAACAAAATGGACTTTTCAGCAAAAGAATTTTTCAAATAAAAAATCTTAACAAATATGTTTAAATATAGAAAAACATTTTGCCAAAAATTTCTGCTTTAGCATTAAAAGATCTTTTAAAAATGATCAAAATGGAACTCGTTACAAGAGACTTTGTAATCGAAAATGGTAAACTTATCAAATCAAGACCTTACTACATGGTTTATTATAATGCCGCAACCCTTGCTATATTAAATCAAAAGAACAAAGATGCGAATTGGTATAAATGGCGGAGAAGATAGGATTCGAACCTACGATGCGAATAAATCGCATACACGCTTTCCAAGCGTGCTCTTTAAGCCACTCAGACACTTCTCCACTTATATGGTTATACCATTAGCTTAAAATTAAATCATATGATAATATTTTTTTTATGAGCATTTTAATAACAAATCTAAATTTTTATTATAATGATACTCTAATTCTAGAAAATGTTAATCTTTCAATAAAAAAAGGAGATTTAATAATTTTTTTTGGTCCTAATGGTGGTGGAAAAACAACTCTTTTTAAATTAATACTAAAATTATTAAAACCAACAAAAGGAATTATAAAAACAGATAATGCTTCAATAGGATATGTTCCACAAAAATGGTTTTTTGACAAAGATTTCCCCATAACAACATATGAATTTATTTTACTTGGATCTCTTTATAAAACCTCTTTTTTTGAAATTTTTCCTAAAAAAATAAAATCTAATGTCGATTTTCTTTTAGAAAATTTAAATCTTAAAAATTTAAAAAATAAACCTCTTGGTTCTCTTTCAGAAGGAGAGATACAAAAAGCACAATTTGCAAAAGCTTTATCCTCTGATCCTGAAATTTTAATTTTAGATGAACCTACTTCTCATATGGATCCTAAATCAGAAAAAGCTCTTTTTGATCAGATCATTAAATACAAACAAAAAAAAACAATTCTTTTAACAACACATAATTTAAAAACTGCTTCTCGACTTTCAGACAAATTAGTTTTAGTAGATAAACAGGTAATAGAAAAATTACCTTCTGAAATATGTGAACATTTTTCTTTAGGTCTTTATCATAAACCCCTCATAAAAAAACATGAATGAATTTATTTTAAAAATATTTTCTGATCAATCTCTGATCTATGCTTTACTAGCCTCATTTTTAGCTTGTATAGCCTCTTCAACTATTGGATCTTATGTAGTAATAAAAAAAATATCTTCTATCACTGGAAGTATATCTCATAGCATATTAGGAGGGATAGGAATTATTCTTTACCTAAACTACAAGTATAATCTCTCTTATAATCCAATATGGGGCGCTTTTATATTTGCATTTTTAGCTGCTTTAATATTGGGATTTATGCATATAAAATATAGACAAAAAGAGGATGCAATAATTGCTGCGATCTGGTCAACAGGCATGGGAATAGGGGTGATCTTTATTTCTTATCTACCTACTCCTTCCGCAGATTTTATCCATTTTCTTTTTGGTGATATTTTTAGTTTAACTAAAACATCTCTTTATACCTTATCCATTTTTGATATCTTAATACTAGGATCTATTTTTTTATTTTATAAAAAATTTTTATTAATATCTCTCGATGAAGAAAGTGCTAAACTTCAAAAAATAAATATAAATATATTTTATTTTTTTCTATTAACTCTGATCTCACTATCAATAGTTGTTTTAGTACAAATGGTTGGTATAGTATTGCTTATAGCCATTTTAACAATACCTCCTTCTATAGCTAATATATTTAAAAAAAAGCTATCCTCCGTTATGTTACTCTCTCTCTTCTTATCCCTTCTCTTTTTTATTTTAGGAATTTTCATATCTTATAAATCTTTTTTACCCTCTGGAGCAGTTATTGCAATTATCTGTTCAATATTTTATTTATTAGTAATTATTTTAAAAAAGAAAACGTTGACATCCTAATAATATTTTTCTTATGCTATTGCAAGGTAAAAATATGTACGCAATTTTTGAAAGTGGAAGTAAGCAGTATCTTATAAAAGAGGGAGACATAATAGAAGTAGAATTATTAAAAAAATCTTCTTCAGAAAAAACTGATGTTGAATTTAAAAATGTACTTTTTATAAATGATGGGAAAAATATAGAAATAGGAACTCCTTATTTAAAAAATTATTATATTAATGGAAAAATATTAAAAGAGATAAAAGGACCTAAGGTTATAGCTTTTAAATACAAAAGAAGAAAAAATTATAAAAAAACAACAGGACATAGACAAAAATATTCTAAAGTACAAATATTAAAAATAAATAAGGTTAGTTAAAAATGGCACATAAAAAAGGGCAAGGATCCACAAGAAATGGAAGAGACTCTAAATCTAAAAGATTAGGAGTAAAAGTTTCTAATGGTGAATTTGTAAATAAAGGAGCTATTTTAATAAGACAAAATGGAACAAAATGGCATCCAGGTAAAAATGTTAAATTAGGCAATGACTTCACAATTTTTGCTCTTATTAATGGCTTTGTATCTTTCAAAAAAACTAATAAAACATTTATCTCAGTAACTCCCAAAAGTTAAATATGTTTAAAGACAAAATATCTCTTAATCTTCAAGGAGGAAGAGGTGGAGATGGAATAATTTCATGGAGAAAAGAAAAATATATACCTAAAGGTGGTCCTGCTGGAGGAGATGGAGGTAAGGGAGGAGATATTATATTAGAGGTTGATACAAATCTTATTTCATTCGAAAAATTCAAAAAAAAAGTTATTAAAGCTGAAAATGGAGAACATGGAAAAACAAAAAAACAAACTGGCAAAAATGGAAAAAACTTAATTTTAAAGGTTCCTTTAGGTACCGTTATAAAAGATTTGAAAACAAAAAAAAATCTTTTTGATCTAACAAAAAAAAATGAAAAATATCTCTTATGCAAAGGAGGAATTGGCGGTAGAGGAAATGCTTATTTTAAATCTTCAACAAACAGAGCTCCATATAAATTTACAAGGGGAATTGAAGGTGAAAAAAAAGAGGTTGAGTTAGAATTAAAATTAATAGCGGATATTGGTTTAGTCGGATTTCCAAATGCTGGAAAATCCACTCTTTTTTCATCTTTAACAAATTCTAAAACAAAAATAGGAGATTATCCCTTTACAACCTTGATTCCTAACATAGCTTATATAAAAAACAGCCTTTTCAAAATATCTATAGCCGATATTCCAGGAATAATAAAAGATGCTCATAAAAATAAAGGATTAGGATTATCTTTTTTAAGACATATTGAAAGAACATCTATATTACTTTTTATAATAGATATCTCTTCAATAGATAAAAAAAATCCTTTAAAAGATATAAAAATATTAAAAGAAGAGATCAAAAAATATTCTCCTAAAATATTAAAAAAACCTTTTTTAGTAATTTTAAATAAATCAGATAAAAAAGAATTTAAAGATAATATAAAAATTTTTAAAAATTCTTATTTTGACATAAATAATTTATTTGAAATCTCTGCTTTAAAAAAAATAGGATTAAAAAAATTAATTCTTACTATTACAAATATGATGCATTTTAATTAAATATTTTTTATCATACATTATGCAAAAATTAAATCCTTTACCTTATTTCAAATTAAAAACTTTAGAATTTGCTTATGTTAACACAAAAAATAAAGAATTTTTGACTGCAATATATGCTATTGCTATATTCTCTCTTTCTATTTCGCTAACAATTTTTTCCACTTGGGTTTTTCACCATTATGTATGCTTTTCAACAAATTTAAAACTAGATCCATTAATTCAAAAAATATGCTTAGTAACATTTAAAATAATATTACCTGGAATATTCTTTTTATATCTTGCAGATAAAATTTTATATCTTCTTACCTCTGGGAAACCCATATCTACGTTATTACGTCTTTTAGTATTTGAATATGCAACAAATGATAAGATAGGAAAATCTATTTTATTTTCAATGAAAAGTTTGCTTAATAGAAGAAATGATTTTTATAGTAAAAAAAGGATGGAAAAAACTTATGAAACATTCAAAAAATTAACAGGAAAAATAGAATCCTTAGAACTTGAAAATGGCAATATAGAATATCTTTCAATAAAAGCTGAAGATTTTCAAAAAAAGGTAAAAAGTTTAGGAGGAACTTTTGTAGTAATAGAAAATAAAAGATATATAAAACCTCCTGAAAATCCTGATGAAAATTGGAATAAATTTTACACCTCTCTTTTAGATATGAAATTTTGGACTGAGGAAATCAGAGATAATAAAAAACATTTACTTATCTCTGATTACTTTAAAAAAAATAAAGTCATCTCAGTTAATCATACTTTTTTCCCAACATTAAAAAGGCCTCTTCATATGTACAAAAGAAAAATAGCATTTTTTTTAGGGAATGGTTTAGATATTTTTATATATAATACAAGAGGATTAGGTAATAGCAAATTTAAAAATGAAGCTATAACCGAAGCTTCATGCTATTATGATGCAGAACAAATATCTAAACATTTCTTTAAAAATAATAATCCTGAAAACACCTTAATAGTAGCTGAATGTCACACTTGTCTAATAGGAACTTATATACTCGAAAAATATTACGATCAAGGGATAAATAATTATTTTGAAAAGTTCCCATTATCTAAAGATCATTTTATCGATAAACTTTTTGAAAATGACTATCCTATTTTTAAACCTATCCAAAAAATTTTAATCTATCTTATTACAAAATCTATCCAAGAATATAAAAATAAAAAAAACTATCCTAAAATAAATGAAGATGGCTTTAATTCTTTAAAAAAGCTAAACAGTTTAAATTCAGATAAAACAGCCCGAGTTTTAATTTTTGCTTTTGTAGAAAAAGATAATCTAACTCCATATGATATATTCATGAAACAAGTTAATAATGAAAATCTAAAAAAAACCATTTTAACAGCAACAAAAAACAATTCAACTTTCTCATTAGGAATACCTCCTAACAAAAATGATTCTACACAAACATGTTGTTATTCATTAGAATCTCCCCATGAATTTCAACCTCTTAATGATAAAGAAATTAGAAGAAAGTTATACGAAAGCATACTTTTAAAAACTGATGGTACGCAAAAGATCTAATTTTTTGAAATATATCTTTTCTAAAAAATTAAATTCTAGTTTTGAATTTTTTTATAAAAAAATAAGCACAACCCTGTCGTTGTCAACAACTTGGTTATATCGACAGGAATTCCTGTCACAAATATATTGACAGGAATTCCTGTCACGTTTTATTATTAAGAAAAAAGTAAAAAATTTTATGAAAAAAAAATGCTTTAAATGCAACAGACCAATAAAAAGTAATAAAACATGGTATGGCTTACATAATGAATGTTTTAAAAAATGGTTTAATCTATCTTCTTTAGAAAAATTTGAAAATATAATTGCAAGAAAAAGATCAGATTTTTCTAATGAATTTATAAATTCCAGTTTTTTCCATGGGAAATTTAGAAAATATTCTTCAATGCTTGGAAAAAGTAAATATATTTTAAAGGTCGAAGAAAAAGATTATCCAGAACTACCTGCTACTGAATATTTATGTAATCAAATTTTTAAATCCTTAAAAATAAATATTCCTCCTTTCTATATGATTATTTTTGAAAAAAAACATACATGTTTTGTAACAAAAAATTTTATGGAAAATTTTTCAGGAGCAAATCTTATACATATATATCATTTTTTTGAAAAAAATATGGATTATGATTGTTCTAATATATTAAAAATAATTGAAAAAAAAATAGGACGAATTTCAGCAAAAGAAGAATTTATATATCTAACTTTAGCAGATAGCTTAATTGGAAATAATGATAGACATGGTCGTAATTTAGGTTTTATACAAAATTCAAAAGGTTTTTATTTAGCTCCTTTTTATGACAATCCTTCTTATCTAGGAACTGAAATACCTTCTCTTTTAAAAGCAGATCATAATCCAGCTGGAGCTATTTGGACAAAATCAATCTCTAAACCTTCCATGAAAGATTATATTTATGAATGGAAAAAATTAGGATATAATCACGTTATAGAACGCTTTTATAAAAACATTTCTCTTAAAACAATTTATTCTCTTATAGAAAATAGTTATATTAGCCAAAAACGTAAAAAAGCCATAACACGATTAATCTCTAAAAGGAGTGAAGAATTATGCATTTAAAATTATCAATTATTGGGATAAATATATTTTTAAAAAAAAGAAAAACAAAAACACATGTAGGATGTTTAAAAAAAAAAAATAAACAATTCGTTTTTAGCTACAATAAAAACTATTTAAAAACTAAAAATATAATTCCCCTTGGTCCTAAATTTCCGTTAACAAAAAAAGTTTTTAAATCTAAATCTCTTTTTCCTTTTTTTGAAGACAGAATTCCATCTAAAGAAAATCCTGCTTATCCAGAATATTGTAAAGCTATGAAAATTAATCCTAAAGAAGAAAATCCTTTTATTCTTTTATCCACTATAGGTAAAAAAGGACCTTCTTCTTTTATTTTTGAACCTATTTATGAACATTCATTTACAATAAAAGATATCTCAGATTTTCGAAAATTATTAAACTTTTCTACAAGAGAATTTGCTTATATATTTGAAATACCACAAGCTTCTATAAATGCTTTGGAAAAAAAAAGATATTCTGGAAAAGATCTTTTAAAGAGATTTGAAATTATAGTCAAATTTCCCCAAGTAGCTATTTATTTTATAAAATTAAATGGAGGCATTTTGCCATTTGATAAAAAAAAAAATGCTTTAAAAATTTTATTAAAAATACCCAAAATCGAATTCGAATTAAATAGACTGTCAAAATAAAAATTGATAAAATTTATTTATTTTAAACTTTTACGAGTTCTTTATGTCCAGTAAATAGTAGCAAGATCATTAGAGATATTTTATTTTTGTGAGAAATTGTAGAATTTCACCATTATTTGCCAACAAATGCGATAAAAAATAAAAACTTGATCCTTGTAACCTTTTAGGTTACAATAATACGAAACAGAAAAATACATGCCTATTAAAACTTTTTCAGATAAAAAATTAGAAAAATTTTTTGAAACTGGAAATAGGAAGAAAATAAAACCAAGTCATGCTAAAAAATTAACATTGATACTAGATAGATTAGATGCTGCAGAACAAATAAAAGATATGAATTACCCTGGATCAAATTTTCATAAGCTAAAAGGAAACTTGAAAAATTTTTATTCTGTGTATGTAAATGGAACCTTTGTAGTTATTTTCCGTTTTAAAAACGGACATGCTTATGATGTAAAATATTTAAACTACCATTAAGAGGAGAAAAAAATTATGTTAAAAAAAAGAAAACCAACACATCCTGGAATTATTCTAGAAGAGCATTATATAAAAACTCTTCCTATAACTTTGCAAGAATTATCTGATGCTTCTGGAATATCTAGAAATACTTTATATAAAATTAGATCAGGAAATGCTAGAATCACAGCAAATATTGCTGTGCGTTTATCTAAAGTATTTAATACAACTCCCCAGCTTTGGTTAAACCTTCAACAAAAATATGATATTTGGGAAGCTGAACATGATAAATATATACGCTCTGAGCATATTAGACCTATAATACCTATTTCTGCTTCTGTAAGAAGATACTCATAATAACTCCTAAAAATTTATTTATTTTAAACTTTTACGAGTTCTTTATGTCCAGTAAATAGTAGCAAGATCATTATGTCATAGAACTATAAATAAAGGACTTATTTATCATTCTGATAGAGGATGTCAATATGCAAGTAGCAAGTTTGTAAAAATAGCTCATGAAAATGGTATT
>LJUH01000044.1 GCA_001303765.1 Chlamydiae bacterium SM23_39 | reverse complement strand
ACCTTCTTTCTGGATTAGTTGCATATTCACATCAAGAAAAAAAACCTTCTTTAAAACTAAAAAAACAAGAATTATTAGCTTGCTAAAACATGAAACTCACGTTAGTTTAATAGCTTTTAAAGCACTTTTTTCTTTATCTTTGATTTCCAACATAATATCAAAATCAATATTTCTTGCTATCCTTAAAAACTTTTTAAATTTTTTTAAATTGATATTTTCTTCATGGCTGCCTTTTCTTGCTCCTACTTTCTGATTACTATAATCAACCATCAATACTCCATCTTTTTTCTTCCAAGTCTTTTTTGCTCTAATAACTGTTTCTCTAACTTTTTCATTATTATTCAAACACTCATGATGAAAAACATCAAATACTATTGGAATATCTATTTTTTTGTTTATCCACAAACAATCTTTAAAACTAAAATTCATATGATCATTTTCTATAACTAACCGCTTTTTTATTTTTTTATTAAGTCTTTTATAATTATTAATAAATCTATTCAAAGAAGCATTTTTATTTTTATAAACACCTCCTACATGTATTTGAACTTTCGCTGATTCATCCAAATCCATAAGATTTAAAACATCGCAATGATAATTTAATTCTTTAATACTTTTTTTTATCACATCTCTTTTTAAAGAATTAATCAATACAAATTGATCTGGATGCATACTTATCCTAAATCCATTTTTTTTTATATATTCTCCAATCTCTAAAAAATATTTTTTAAAATATCTTTGCCAATTAAAAATACATATAGGATGAGAAGCAAAAGGAACTAACCCACTACCAATTCTAAAAAATAACAAATTATTTTTAACATTAAATTCTAATGTTTTTTTCAAACAATCTAAATTTTGTTTAATTTTTTCTTTTAATATTTTTTCAGAATAGGATGCTAATCTAAATGTTTTATTAGGTGTACATCCAATAGTTCTATTTATGCAAGGATATCCTATTTTCATATATATGCGATATATAATTTTGTAATTATTTATACAAGTGATAAAAAGTTAAAATTAAAAAACTTCTAATAAATACTTACTTTATAACTATTCCAGTCTGATCTCTCTGCACTCCCATATAATCTTCCCAAGTTAAAAGATAGCTGGCGGAAAGAGAGGGATTCGAACCCTCGATACCCCATTTATAAGGTATGCGTCCTTAGCAGGGACGTGCTTTCAACCACTCAGCCATCTTTCCTAAAAAAGATGTTAAAATAATTATTATTTTACATCAAGAAGCTCATTCAATGTAATAACTTTGAGATAACTTTTTACCATTCAAAGCATTCCAATAGCTTGTCATTTTAGAACCATCCGGATTTTGTATTTTAATACTATGAACAGGAAGAAATACCTCTGTCATTTTTCTAATAGCAAAATCTACTCCAAAAGCTGCTTTAGCAATACTTTCTATCTGGGATACTCTATACTTAGGAGGTATCTTAATAGCTTGTTTTAACTCTTTTGTAACCAACCATTGATTAATTTTTGTTTCAGGATTTACATGAAGTTTAGGATTTTGAAAATGTAGACGAAAATTATTTCCATTTTGAACTATTAAATTTTTCTTTCTACATAAATCCAACCATCTATCTAAAGTTTGATCCTCAACATTCAAAAATTTAGCTAAAGATTCTCTATCCATAGAACCATTATTTAAAGATAAAGCATTAATAACTTTAAAGTCATCTCTATCTGCGCTTGATTTAATACAATCAGTAAACCCATGAGTTTTTTCCCAAGAATTTGTATTAATTACCATTTCTCCATCTACAAGACTCCAAAGAATTAACCCTTCTCCTGTTTGATTATTAGAACGATTATATTTTACCTCCATTAATAAATATGGATGAAATATAATCGTTGGATCTAAAAATTTATGTTCTCCATCTTTTAAAAGTTCTCTTTTATGAGATTTCATAATATTTTCAGCACTGTAACGTATTTCTAATGTTTTAAAATGTTTTTGTTGCAAGATGGTTAAAGCCCATTCTCTGAAACCAGAATATTTATTCCATGCAAAAACAATAGCTGTTATCCCTATCAAACAGAAGATAAACGTAGTAATTAAACGCATATTATCCTCCAAAGATATATTGATTTTTTTTTCAAAATAATACTAAAAGATGTTGATGTCAAAAAAAACTTTTGATATATTATACAATTTTTTTGAAAAATTTTAAAAATTTATTCTTTCATAGAGAGTAAAAATTCTGCATTACTATTTGTTTTTTTTAATTTAGAAATTAAAAGATTCATTCCATCTAAAGGTGTTAGATCAGAAAGCCCTCTTCTTAAAAGAAAAATCTTTTCTAATTCAGTAGGATGGTATAAAAGCTCTTCTTTTCTAGTTCCACTTCTTATAATATCTATAGCAGGATAAACTCTTCTATCAGCAAGTCTTCTATCTAAAAGAAGTTCCATATTTCCTGTTCCTTTAAATTCTTCAAAGATAACTTCATCCATTCGAGAGCCTGTATCAATAAGGGCTGTAGCAATTATTGTTAAAGATCCTCCATGTTCTATATTTCTTGCTGCACCAAAAAATCTTTTAGGTTTATGAAGAGCATTAGCATCTATTCCTCCTGTTAATATCTTTCCTGAATGGGGTTCTACAGTATTATAAGCTCTTGCTAACCTAGTCAAAGAATCTAATAAAATAACAACATCTCTTCCACATTCTACCAATCTCTTAGCCTTCTCAATGACCATATCAGCAATTTGTACATGCCTTTCAGGAGGTTCATCAAATGTTGAAGAGATCACTTCTCCTTTAACATTTCTAATCATATCTGTAACCTCTTCAGGTCTTTCATCTATTAAAAGAACAATCAAAAACACTTCCGAACTATTTTTTTCTATAGCATTAGCAATATGTTGAAGTAAAACTGTTTTCCCTGATTTTGGTGGAGAGACTATTAAAGCTCTCTGTCCTTTACCAATTGGAGCTGTTAAGTCTAACACTCTAGTAGTTAATTTAGATTTATCTGTTTCCATTATAAGTCTTTTATCAGGATATAAAGGAGTTAAATTTTCAAAAAAAACTCTATCTTTAATCTTTTCAGGTTTTTTCCCATTAATCTCTTCGATTTTAAAGATAGCAAAATACTTTTCTTTATCTTTTGGAGCTCTTAATTCTCCATAAAGAGTATCTCCTTTTTGTAAATGAAAACGGCGTATTTGAGCAGGAGATACATAAATATCTTCAGCAGAAGGTAGATAATTATAATTTGGAGATCTCAAAAAACCAAAACCATCAGGAAGTATTTCTAAAACACCCTCTCCATATAACCTTTCATTTGGTTTTTGTGATATCGTTTTTACTACTTCAAAAACTACTTGAGACTTTGGAAGTCCTCCTAAATTCTCTAATCCTATGGATTTCGCATAAGCATTTAACTCATCTATATCCATGCGTTGCAATTTTGAAATTTTGGTGATAACTACTTCTTCTTTATTTTTATCTTCTTTTTCATTCATAAATGAATATCTCCTTTTTAATTTTTTGGATCTCTTTTTTTAGATCTTTTAAGGTGGAATTATTGAATATAACAAAATCTGATTTTTTTATTTTTTTTTCTATATTCATAAATCTTTTTCTTCTCTTTTCAAAATCTTTTTTTTTATATCGTTCCTTTAAAAATTTTTCCTCTGCTGAAATTAAAATAATATAATCAAAAAATTTTTCACTTTTAGTTTCAAATAAAAGAGGCATCTCCACCATAAAAATTTTATTTTTTCCTCTTTTTTTTTCTCTTTCGTACCTCTCTTTTAATTCTTTCCATAAATAGGGACAGATTATTTTTTCTAATGATCTTAATTTCTTTCTATCATTAAATACCTTTTCAGAAATTTTTTTTCTATCAATTTTTCCTTTTCTTAAAATTTTTTTTCCTAAAAGTTTGATAACTCTTTGCATAACGAATGCATTAGAAGAAAGTAACTTATGAACTACTTTATCTGTATCTATAACATAAGTTTTAAACTTCTTGAAATATCTACAAACGGTAGATTTACCCGCTGCGATATCACCCGTTACTGCCACTTTTACTAAGTTTAACATTCTCCCCAATTTTTGCCAACTTTGATATCCACAATTAAAGGAACTTTTAACTTTATAACTCTTTCCATCTTCTCTTTTATTATTTTTTTAAATACAAGGATTTCATTATCAGGGACTTCAAATATAAGTTCATCATGTATCTGCAAAATCATAAATCCATTTAATTGCTCTTTTCCCATCTCTTTATCTATCTCTATCATCGCTAATTTAATAATATCAGCAGCAGTTCCTTGAAGAGGCGTGTTTATAGCTAGCCTTTGAGCTAAAGACCTAATAACAGGATTTTTATTCTCAATTTCAAAAATAGGCCTTTTTCTTCCTAAAAGAGTTTTAGCCATTTTTGTTTTTGCAGTTTCTATTTTACATCTTTCAATAAAATCTCCCACTTTTTTATATTTATTAAAATATTCTTCTATAAAATTTTTTGCATCTTTATAAAGGATATCTAGCTGTTTGGATAATCCATATGCCCCCTGTCCATATAAAATCCCAAAATTAACAGCTTTTGCCATTTTTCTCATTTTAGGAGTCACATCTTTTTTAGGCACTTTAAATACCAAAGAAGCAGTATGAGAATGAATATCCTCTTTTCTTTCAAATGCCTTAATTAATTCAGGATCTTCACTAAAATGCGCTAATATTCTAAGTTCTATCTGAGAATAATCTGCTCCTATAAAACTCCAATTTTTTTCTTGTGGAATAAAACCTTTTCTTATCTCTAATGATTTTACAGGGATATTTTGAAGATTAGGATCTTGACAAGATAGCCTTCCCGTTGCAACGATAGATTGATTATATGTTGGATGGATTCTTTTAGTTTTAGGATTTACCTCTTTAGGTAAAGAATTTACATAGGTAAACAAAAATTTGCTAAGTGTTCTATAATCTAAAATCTTTTTTATAACTTTATGTTTATCTTTCATCTTTTCTAAAATATCCGAAGAAGTAGCATATTCAGTTTTTCTCCTCCCAGGAATGGGTAGTTGTAATTTTTTAAATAAGATATCACTCAATTGCTTAGGAGAGTTTATATTAAATTTTTGTCCTACTATTTTGAATATCTCTTTTTCTAATATTTCCAATTCCTTAGTCAATTTTTTTGATAAACTATCAAATTTCTTCTTATCTAAATAAATCCCATTTCTTTCCATTTTTACTAAAATAGGAATCAAGGGAATTTCAACATCATATAAAAGCTTTGCAAGCTTTTCTTTTTCTATATTTTTTTGTAGTATCTCTTTTAATCTATAAGTACAATCTACATCTTCACAACAATAATAAGATACCTTTTCAATATCTACATCCTTAAGAGGAATCTTTTTCTTATTTTTAGTAATTAAATCCTTATAAGAGATCTTTACTTTATTTAAAAATTCTAAAGACAAAATATCTAAATTATGTCTTCTTTTTTGAGGATATAAAAGATAAGAAGCTAAAATTGTATCGAAATTTATTTTTTTTATCTCTATCTCATAATTTTTTAAAATATGGATATCATATTTTATATTATGTCCAAAAAATTTAATTTTTGGATTTTCAAATAAAGGTTTTAAATATTTTAAAATAATTTCTCTATCTATATTCCCATTAAAAGGAATGTAAAATGCCTCTTTTATCTTTTTAGAAAATCCAATACCAATAATATCTGCTAATAAGGGATGTGTTGAGGTCGTTTCAGTATCTATACAAAGCTCCTTCTCCTGAGATAACTTCTCTACTAATTTTTTAAGTTCATCTTCTTCATTTATTGTAATATATTTAACCTTTTCCTCTTCTCTTTTATATACTTTTTCTTCTACACTTAGCTCTTTTAAAAATTTAGCAAATTTCATTTTCTGATATAATTTTTTTAAATTAGCTAGATCTGGTTTTTTAGGTAAAAAAAACTCTTTTTTTTTAGGAAATGATACATCTAAGTTTAAAGTAGCAAGTTCTTTACTAAGATATGCTTTATCTTGATTATTTTTTATAATCTCTCTCTTTTTTTCTCCCGGTATTTTTTCATAATTTTTTATAATCTCATCTAATGTTTTAAACTTATTTAAAAGATCAGTTGCTGTTTTAGGCCCAAACCCTGGAATACCTGGAATATTATCTGATGTATCACCACAAATAGCTAAATAATCTAACATCTGTTCTGGTGTTACTCCAAAAATATCTTTTACTTTCTTAACATCAACAATCATATTATTTTTATGTGCTAATACCACATGTATATTTTCTCTTACCAATTGAAATAGATCCTTATCACTTGTACAAAGAAAGACTTCTAAATCTTGTTTTTCTGCCCATACAGCAACACTTGCCATAACATCATCAGCTTCAAAATTTTCTACACATAAAATAGGTGTACCAGAAAAATTGCAATACTCATACGCCCAGTTAAATTGAATATAAAGATCATCAGGAGCTTTTTTTCTTTTCATCTTATATTCAGCATATACTTTTCTTCTTTGAGTTTTACTTTCAGGACCATCAAAAACAACAACTATATATTTAAAAGAAAAATCTCTTTCTAATTTTTTTAATGAATTAATAAATCCAAAAAGAGCAGAGGTAGATTGCCCCTCATCATTAACCATAGGACCTATAGCATAATAAGACCTAAACAGATAATTAAAAGCATCTATGATAAATATTTTATCCATTATTTCTTGGAAGGTAAAGATATAAAAAACTATCCTTTATAGTAAAATAAGGAAATAATCTTTTTATAAAGATCGATTCATTAAATATCTCTGAAATCCATCTTTTTTTAGGTTGTATCTCCACTATTTGATATGGTTTTTTTTCATCTATTTTAGCTTCTTTTAAAAGCTCTCTTAAAGTCTCTTTATAATCAGAATCACCATTATCTATGTATCCTAAATTTTTAGCGGTCATGGAATCAAATACTTTAGCTCCATATTCTTCTATTAATTGTTCTTTTGTAATCTTATCTCTTGCTTGTGTAACAATAGAAACAAATCTATTATAAAAATATGAACCTAACTTTTGAAGATCTTTTGATTCATCTTCTCTCCATCTTCTCAATGGATTCATCATATCTTTATCCTTACCTTCTGTTATGGTAAGAGACTCAACTCCTATTTTATTTAAAGCATTATAAACATTAAAAAAAGGTCCTAACATAACACCTACAGATCCTATTATGCTAACAGGTGTTGCATATATCTTATCACAAGAAGCACTTATATAAAATCCTCCAGAAGCACAAAGTCCATCTACAAAAGCAAAAATAGGTATCTTATATTTTTTTTTATAATCAGATAAAGCTCTATATATTCCATCAGAATCATTAACCCCTCCTCCAGGGGTGTTTATATGTAACAAAATTCCTTTTACTCTATCTTTTTTAAAAGTATCTTTTCTAGATTCTATTAATACATTTTCTATTATTTCTGAAGTTAACCTCTTTTCTCCTATAATTCCCTCTATATTTATCTTTAAAATAACAGGCGTTTTTTCTGAAAAAGCAGCTGTTTCACCTTTTAAATCTGGTAAGATATTGATTTCTACTTTTTTAGAAACATCTTTTCTATCTATAATAGCATTCAAAACAAACATTATTGGTATCAAAGCAAAAAAAATGCCTAAGATCACAAAAAAAGATCTAAAAAAAGACCTTATACAACTTAAAAAAATTGATTCTTTCATATATTTACCATTTGTTATAAAAATATATTATGGAGGATTTTTATGAAAGAAGAGAATATAATACTTGTTTTTTTCAAAAATAATATTTGGCTTTTAAAAATAATTTTTTTATTTCTATTTTTAATTTTTATCTATTTCTTTTTAAATAAAATAATAAAAATAATTAAAAAAAAATCTAAACGTAAATGGGTTAAAAAAGTAGATTATATAATATTAAAACCTGCTCATCTATTGATCATATCATTATCTTTATTCTATTTTCTAGATATCATTGCTTCACAATTAGGTTTTGAAAAATTTTTAGAATATTCAAAAATAATTAGAAAAAGTTTTATTGTGATATCCATATCTTGGCTTTTATTGAGATGGAAAAAAATTTTAGAAAATATCTTATTTTTTAAAGAAAAAAAAATATTGGAACATACTACTTTAGATTTTGTAAGCAAAATTTTTTCTTTTTTAATAATCCTATTATCCTCTCTTATCATCTTACAAATATTCAAAATAAATATAATGCCTCTTATAGCTTTTGGAGGGGTGGGAGCTGCAGCTATAGGTTTTGCAGCAAAGGATGTTATAGCTAACTTCTTTGGTGGGCTTATGATCTATTTCACTCGTCCTTTCTGTAAGGGAGATTATGTAGATATCCCCAGTCAAAATATTTTAGGAACCATAGAAAATATAGGGTGGTATCTAACCTGTATAAGAGATTTAGAGCATTGCCCCATATATCTTCCCAACTCTGTTTTTTCAACAGTACAAATAAAAAATAAAACCAGAAGAACTCATAAAAAAATAGAAGAAACAATAGGTATAAGATATCAAGACTTTTATAAATTAAATGATCTAATCATAGACATAAAAAAACTTTTAGAAAAAGAAGAAAAAATAGATCAATCCATCCCTTCTATAGTAGCTTTTACTATGTTTAATAGTTATTCCTTAGATATAATCATCAGAGTTTATACATATGTTTTATCATATGAAGATTTTATGCAAACAAGACAAGATATCTTAATAAAAATAAATGGCATTATTCAAAAACATAAAGCTGATATTCCTTTCCCTACAAATACTGTTAAATTAACGTGAGTTTCAAGTTTAAAAATTTAAAATTCTGAAAGTTAAATAAAATTTTTAATGCAAAAAGACCTCTTTTGTTGTAAAAAAGTTTTTAAACCAAAA
>LJUH01000043.1 GCA_001303765.1 Chlamydiae bacterium SM23_39 | reverse complement strand
AGATTTTTCCCTTCTTCTAAACTATGTTCTCATTGCAACTATAAGAATAAAACTCTTTCTTTAAAAGAAAGAGTTTGGATTTGTCCTTCTTGCAATAAAGAACATAATAGAGATGTTAATGCAGCTATAAATAATTTAAGAGAAGGAGCATCTTCTTTTGGGCTAGATATTGTAAGACCTGATTCTTCAGGCGAATATTGTTTGAATCCAGAATCCAACTGACTTTAGTCGTTGGAGTATGTCAATCAATATCCTTTTGTTTATTTAAAAGTACTCTTGCTAACTTTAATATTTTAACACCTTTTTCAACATGATCTTTCATATATCTTTGATAAAGATTATCGGAACTCTCTTTTGTTTTAATAGTTTCAGAATCTAAAGGAAGATCCGAGATTAACAAAAGAGCACCTAAAGGAAATTTATTTTTATAACTAGAAGAAAAAAGAGTAGCGCATTCCATCTCTATTCCTTGAGCTTTAGATAACTTTAATTTATTAACAAACTCTTCTTTAAATTCCCAAAAACGCATATTAGTAGTATATGTTATTCCTACATGATATAACTCATTTTCCTCTTCTAACAATTCAGATACAGCTCTTTGCATCATAAAATTAGCTAACGAAGGCACTTCTGGAGGAAAATAATAATCCGATGTCCCTTCTCCTCTTATACTAGCTACAGGAACTAAATACTGCCCAATCTCATATTTTCTTCTAAGACCTCCACACATTCCTAAAAAAATACTTGCTTTTATAGGTAAAAAAGAGCAGATATCTATAACCAACGCAGCTGCAGGTGACCCTATTTTAAAATCCAATATAGTTATGTCCTCATCTTTACAATGAGCTACTTTAAACATAGACCCTTCAAAAACAGAGATTTTTCTGCTATCAGCAAAATACTCAACATATTTAGGGAAATTAGTAATAATTAAATTAGAACAAAAAAGAGAACTTTTACTACCCGAATACCTTTCCAAAGTCTCTAATGCAACTTTCTTTTTTAATTTTTCATTTTCCATATTTCATATTTATTTTATTATACAAAAATAATATTATTATAACAAAGGAATTTTATGGTTCAAGTAACTGCTAATGAGTTAAAAGCAGGGATGAAAGTCGAGATAAATGATGAACCCTATCTAATAATCTCTAATCAATTTGTAAAACCTGGTAAGGGAAGTGCTTTCAATAGAATTAAATTAAAAAATATTTTAACAAATAGAGTTATTGATAAAACATATAAATCAACAGAAAAATTAGCTTTCGCTGATGTAGAAGAGACACTTATGAGACTTATATACACTGAAAATGAATCTGCTATTTTTATGGATGATAAAACATTTGATCAGATAACAGTCCCTTTTTCTATTTTAAAAGATAAAATCATATGGCTTAAAGAGGATACTCTCTATGAGATTTTATTATATAAAGGAAAAATTATAGAAATAATACCTCCTATCTTTATGGAACTTAAAATCATTAAAACAGAACCAGGATTACGGGGAGATACTTCTGGAAAAGTATTAAAACCTGCTCTCTTAGAAACAAATGCTAAAATACAAGTACCTCTCTTTATTAACGAAGGAGATATTATAAAAGTGGATACAAGAACAAGCCAATACGTCAGTCGTGTATAACAAAAAAATCATAGAAGATAGAGCTTTTCTCTTAAGAAAAATAAGGAATTTTTTTTATAAAAAAAATATTTTAGAAGTAGATTGTCCTATTCTAACAAAATATCCTTCAATAGATACGCACATAGAATCTATGAAAACAAAATTTTTTAATGAAGAGATAGGATATCTACACACTTCCCCTGAGTATCTAATGAAAAGATTGCTATCTAAAGGAGTAGGAGATATCTATCAGATAAGTCATGTATTTAGAAAGGATGAAGTAGGCTCTCTTCATAACATGGAATTTACCTTAATAGAATGGTATAGAAAAAATATATCTTACAAAAAATTTATTTTAGAAGTTATAGAACTAATACAAATATTTTTAGGTAATCTATCCTTTTCAAAAACCTCTTTTAAAAAAATTTTTTATAAATATACAAAAATAGATATTGAAAAAACCAATAAAAAAACTCTTTATGAGTTTGCAAAAAAAAATATAAATTTAGCTACTCCTTTTAAAAATATCGATAAAGATTCAATAATGATGGTTATCATGAATACCTATATAGAACCCAACATAGGTAAAAACAAAATAACCATAATAGATAACTATCCCTTATCTCAATCTGCTCTTGCTAAAACTAAAAAAATAAATAACAGCATTGTATCTGAAAGATTTGAATTCTTTTTTAAAGGGATAGAGTTAGGGAATGGATATCATGAACTAACAGATTATAAAGAACAAAAAAAACGATTTATCAAAATAAATAAAGAAAGAAAAAATATGAAAAAAGAAATTCTTCCAATAGATAAAAAACTACTTTTAGCTTTAAAAAAAGGTCTTGGCAACTGTTATGGAATAGCAATAGGATTTGATAGACTTATGATGTTAAGACATAAAAAATCTTCTATAAAGGATGTTATACTCTTTCCTTATGAAGATCTTTAAACCATATCTTAAATTGTTCTTTTGCTTGATAAATAAATATCTCAAATCCATTAATAACCTTACATTTTTTTTTCTTTGCTTCTTTTAAAAGAAGCGAATCACAAATATTTATATCAACAATTATTTTCTTAAAAAAAACATATTTTTTTAATATAGGTATTTGTTTATGAGTTTCAGGCACAGTATTTATTAAAATATCATAATCCTCTTTCTTAACATCCATCTCTTTCAACAAAAAATATTGACATTTTAAAATTTTAGATAATTTTTCAACTCTTTCTTTCGATCTATTACATAAAATTATCTTAGCTTTTTTTTTAAAAAGTGCTATAGCAATAGCTTTAGCAGCACCCCCTGCTCCCAATATAAAAACTTTTTTATCTTTTATCTCTACTCTTTTTTCTAATGCACAAATCACCCCTTCACCATCTGTATTATACCCTTTCCATCTCCCCTCTTTTTTATTTAGTGTATTAACAGATAAAAGGTTTTTATGAGATATAAAAGGTAATTTCAAAATCTCTTCTTTAAGAGGCATAGTTATACTCATACCCTCCACCGGAAGATGTTTTATCATTTTAAAAAAATCCCAAATTTCTTTTTTTTCTAAAAAAATTTTTAAATAAACAGCATTTACATTTAAAAAAGAAAAAATCTTGTTATGAGTTATATGAGAAGGACTAAATGTTGTATCTCCAATCAAACAATAAATTTTTCTATTTTTATTAAACCTATCATACTTATATCTCTTCTTTAAAATATCTAAAGAAAGTTGAGAAGAAGCTGTCTCTTCACCTATTTTGCAATAATTAAAAACACTTTTAAATTGAGATGCTAATATTCTAGTAATAACACCTTTCTCTCCCATGCATAATCCACAAAAGTTTTTTTTATCTTTCATAAATAAAAGCATTCTAAGGCTATCTAAAGAAGAGTTAGCAAAACAACACATCTTATAAATATCAGCATCAAATTTTTTCATCTTATAAAATATTTTATCTAAATATTTAGGAGTTTTTTTCATATTATGATAAGAGATAATGATTTTTAATTTTGGGAAATTTTTTTTTATCTTTTTTAAAAAAAAATTATCAACTTTATAATCTAAATCTATAAAACAGGGGAAAAAAAATTTATTTTTTTCTAAATATTTTAAAAATTGAAAAATTTTATCTTTTTTTCTTTTTTTAAATGTTAATATAACTTTTTTTTTAATTTTTAATTTTTCAATATCTTTCAACTCTATCAAATCATCTCTGATCTCAATAAAATCTACTTTTTTTAAAAATTTTAAATTTTCTATTTTATCTAAAGAAGCAACGATCATAATATTTAATGAAATTTAACATAAAAACAGTTTATTATAAATTATGACTTTACAAGTAGAAATATCTTCAAATAAAACAATAGTTCCCATAAAAATTAAAAAAAATATAATTTTTTCTTCTCTCTTTATTAATTTTTTAAAAAGTTTAAATAAAAAATTTTTAATTTTAACAGATAAAAATATAGAAAAACTTTATCTTTCCTCACTCTCTCTCTTTTTAAAAAAACACAAAATCTTTTTTCATAAAATATCCATTCCTCCAGGAGAAAATTTTAAAAATAGAAAGATGAAAGAAAAAATAGAAGATGCGATGTTAAAAAAAAAATTTTTTAAAGACAGCTGTATAATATCTCTAGGAGGAGGTGTTATATCTGATCTATCTACTTTTATCGCTGCTACTTACATGAGAGGGATAGATTTAATAATTATACCTACAACACTTCTCTCTATGATTGATGCTTCCATAGGAGGAAAAGCTTCTTTAAATACACCCTTTGGGAAAAATCTTATAGGAACTATCTACCATCCTAAAGCTATATTCATAGATTCCTCTTTCCTACCTACCCTTCCCCAAAAAGAACATCTAAATGGAATACCCGAGATGATAAAACACTCTTTGATATATGATAAAGATCTTTTTTTTGATCTTTTAAAAGAAGAAAAAAATATAGAACAACTAATATATAAAAACATCCTAATAAAAAAAACATTTATAGAACAAAAAAAGAGAGAAGCTTTAAATTTTGGTCATACTATAGGCCATAGCATAGAACATCTAAGCAATTATAAAATTTCTCATGGAGAAGCTGTAGCAATAGGTATGCTCTCCGCTTCTTATTTAAGCCATATTTTAGGTTTTTTAAAAAAAAATGAATTTTTAAAAATACTAGAAATATTAAAAAAATATAAATTTCCTCTTTACTACGAGATCGATTTAAAAAAAATACTTAAAAATCTTTTTTATGATAAAAAGGTAAAAGATAATTCTATAAGATTTATTCTCCTAGAAAAAATAGGAAGAATAAAATATTTTAAAAAAGATATTTTAAAAAAAATAGATTTAAAAAATATAAAAAAAACTCTTATTTGGACAGAAAAATTTTTAAAAAAAAATGAAAATAATTCCTAAAAAAATTGATAATTTAAACATCTACCCTCCCCCTTCTAAATCTCAAACCCTCCGAGCTTTAACATTTGCTCTTCTAGCTAAAGGAAAAAGCATAATATATAACTATTTAAACTCTCCTGACACTTACACTATGATAAAAGCTATTAGATCACTTGGAGCAAATGTAAAAATATTTAAAAAAAAAATAGAGGTTATTGGAACAGATGGTTATTTAACTTCAAAATCCAAGATAATTGATTCTGAAAATTCCGGAATAGTTTTCAGATTTATATCTGCATTGATAGCTTTATTAGATACACCTATCTCCATAACAGGAGATCTATCCATTAAAAAAAATAGAGTTATATCTCCTCTTATAAAGGGATTAAAACAGTTAAAAGTATCAATAAATAAAACCGTTCCTCTTACCATAAAAGGACCAATGATACCCAATAAAATATATATTTCAGGAAAAGATTCTCAACCTATTTCTGCTCTTCTAATAGCAACCTCTTTTTCTAAAGGTAAGGAAACAGAAATATTTGTTAAAAATAGTGGAGAAAAACCTTGGATAGATCTGACTTTAAGTTGGTTTAATTTTCTAAATATCAAATATGAAAAAAAAGAATATTTTTATTATAAAACTTTCTCAAATACAAAAATAAATGGATTCGAAAAAATAATAGAATCCGATTTTTCCTCTATCTATTATCCTATCATTTATGCTTTGATAAACAATTTAAATGCTACTATAAACATAGATTTTTCTTCCTTAGGAGGAGATAAAAAACTTATCTCTATCTTACAAGAGATGAATGCTAATATAGATATAAAAAAGGACAAAATACTTATAAGGAAAGGCTCTAAACTAAAAAATAAAAAAATAGATGTTAATGATTTTATAGATGCCCTTCCAATTCTATCTGTCTTAGGATGCTTTATAGATGGAGAAACAATATTATACAATGCAGCCATAGCTAAAAAAAAAGAATCCAACAGAATTAATGCCATGTATACTGAATTAAAAAAGATGGGAGCAAACATAAAAAAAAAGAAAGATGGACTTATAATAAAAAAATCTTTTTTAAAAGGAGCTCATCTTTATTCTCATAAAGATCATCGCATAACTATGTCTTTAATAATAGCTGCACTATCAGCTAAAAAAGATAGTTTTATTGAAAACACCTCTTCAATAAAAAAATCTTATCCACATTTTTTAAAGGATTTTAATTTATGAAAAATATAATTCTTTTCGGGCAAAAAAATTCAGGGAAGAGTTTTATTGGTAAAAAATTAGCTAAATCTTTAAATTTTGAATTTATAGATACTGATTTATTAATTGAAAAAAGATATTTCGAATTAACCAATAAAACTGTTTCTCTAAAAGATATTTTTAAAAAGGAAAAATATTTCAGAGCTCTAGAAAAAAAAGTTATCTTTTCTTTAAAAAAAACAGAAAAATCTGTTATCTCCTTAGGAGGAGGTTCTTTATTAGATAAAGAAAACATAAAATTTTTAAAAAAAATAGGATTTTTTATCTATTTAAAAATAGATAAAAAAACTTTTTTTAATAGAACAAAAAAAAATCCTTATAATTCTATTCTAGAAGAAATTTATGAAAAAAGAGAAAAGATTTTTAATAAAATAGATTCTATTATAATAGATACAAATAAATTAACACAAAAAGAGATATTAAAAAAAATATTATGTCAAATACCTTTGGAACAATTTTTAAAATAACAACTTTTGGAGAGTCTCATAATAAAGCAATAGGTGTGATAATAGATGGATGTCCTCCAAATATACCCATATATGAAAAAGAGATCGATGAAGAATTAAAAAAAAGATCTACAGGTAAAACTTTTTTTACCTCAAAAAGATTAGAAAAAGATAGAGTTGAGATATTATCAGGAGTTTTTAAAAATAAAACAACAGGAGCTCCTATATCTATAATAATAAAAAACAAAAATTACAATTCTCAATCTTATGAAAATATAAAAGATTTATATAGACCCGGGCATAGCAATTTTACATATATACAAAAATATGGTCATATAGATCCTTATGGAGGTGGAAGATCTTCCGCAAGAGAAACAGTAGCTAGAGTAGCTGCTAGTGTTATCGCTAAAAAAATCTTAAAAAAAGAAAATATAGAAATTTTATCATTTATAAAAAAAATAAAAGAGGTAGAAGTCGATATAAAAAATTTAAATTTCTATAAAATAAAAAAACATTTAGAAAAAAGTATTATAAGATGTCCAGACAGAGAAAAAGAAAAAGAGATGATAAAAATACTGAAAAAAATAGAAAAAGAAAAGGATTCGATAGGAGCAACAGTTCAATTAATCTCTACTCCACTTCCCCCTGGATTAGGAGAGCCTTTATTTGAAAAATTATCTTCCAAATTAGCATATGCTTTCTTCTCCATTCCTGCTGTTGTAGGACTAGAAATTGGATCGGGGTTCTCATCCTTAAAGGGATCTCAAAATAATGATCTATTTAAAATTAAAAACCAAAAACTATCTTTAAAAACAAATAATTCAGGAGGTATTTTAGCAGGTATATCAACAGGTATGCCATTAGATATTAAAATAGCATTTAAACCTACTCCTACTATTGGAAAACCTCAAAAAACTTTTAATTTTAAAAAAGAAAAAAAAATATTAAAAATTCCAAAAAATTTAACTAAAGACATATGTGTAGCTATCAGGGGGACTATTATAGTAGAAGCTATGGCAGCTATAACATTAGTAGATCTTTTTTTGTTAAGTAAAAGATTTTAAATTTTAACCGCTTACATGTAAAACCTAATTTTTCTAAAAAAGGAAAAACTCCTATGCAAATAATAGAAGAAGAAAAAAGCAAAAATCTTATATGATTATTGCAAAAAATGGTTAATTTAGATCAACTTTTTCAAATAAAATCTATTAATGGAGGTCAATATCTACCTGGATTTCCCGAATGTGATAGGATATCAAGGTGTGCCAAAATTGTACCCAATTGTTTAGAAAAGATCTGAATGAATTCCTGTTCTTGTAAAAATAATAGTAATTTTAGTTTTTAAATATATAAGTAGCCAATCATTTTCTATATGAAGTTCCCAATGATCTTTATAATTCCCCGTTAGCTTATGATTTCTATAATGCTCTGGAATTTTTTGTTTGGTTATTAGCAAATAAACAATTTTTTTAATTTTCTTTTTACTCTTTCCTCTTTTTTCCATTCTTTGCAGATCTCTATGAAATTTAGAAGTGTACTCAAGAGATAACATTATAGACCTAATTTTTTGCAAAAATCATGAAAGTCTTTTGTCTTTATAGTTTTTCTTGATCTTGCATCTTTCATTGCTTTTATAGTTTCTTTATTAGGTTTTTTTTCTGGATGAAGAATAGGGTCTAGTAAATTTAAAATAAACTCTCTAAGAGAAACTCCCATAGCATCAGCTAAAATTTTTAGCTTTTTATGATCTTTAATATCCATATCAACTGATAATCTAATGGTTTTTGTAGACATACATATCAACTCATATTTTTTTATTTTAAGTATATGATTATTTGATCAAATAATCAAGAAAAAATATTATTAACCTAAAATATTTCAGCTATCTCCTAAATCCAGAAAAAAACTTTTATTTAAAAGATCCAATCTTTTTACTTCATTAAAAACTTTCCTTGTAAAAAAAATAATTTTTACTCAAAAATCTCTTTAAAATATCTTGAAAGTGCATTTTTTTATCTGGAATTTTTTCTCATTTTAAATGGTCTAATTTTTGAAGAGCAGGTCAAATTTTTTTTATTTTGTGATTTTTATAATTTTTTCTGAAAGTTTTTTGCATTTTAAAAAAATTTATTGAAAAATTCATCAAACATTTCCTAATATATTGAAATAAAAAATCCTAATGGAGAAAAAATATGTCAATACAAAATATAGATGGTTTAATAGATGAGTTATATGGTCTAAAAAGAAAAATAGATCAAGAAAAAGACTTTTCTAATTTTTTAAAAACAAAAGAAAAAATTTCTAAGATAGCATCAAAAAATATAGCTAACAGTTCACAAATTATAACAGAAAGTAAATTACAAATAGAACAAGCAGAAAAAAAGATAGAAATTAGAGATGAAACAATCAATCCCATCAAAAAGAAGATAGAAGAAATAACAAAAGCTATATCTGATGATAACTTACAAATAGATGAAAAATTAAAAATGAAAGAAACCATTAAGAACACTATAGAACAACTTAAAAAAATTTTAATAAGCAAAAA
>LJUH01000042.1 GCA_001303765.1 Chlamydiae bacterium SM23_39 | reverse complement strand
AAATTATTAAAAGAAAAAGAGATAGAATTTAAAAAAGATGTAGAACAAAAAAACAATTTAGAAGAAAAAATAAAGACAAATGAAATTTTTTTAGAAGAGAATAAGAAAAGATTAGAAAAAGTAAAAAAGATCTTACTTGAGAAAGAAGAAATAAAAAAAGATCTAAACGATATTTTAGAGAAACAACTTAAAAAATGTGAATCTAAGATTAGAATATGTGAATCTAAGATTAAAATACTTTTAAAACATGGATATTTTCAAAAAGTAGAAAAAATGACAAAAGAATTTTCTGAAATTGAAGAGTATAAATTTGTAATAGGTAGAACATAATCTTACAAAAAATGAGGCTATTTGAAAGCTGTCTGTCAAATCAAGTTGTGGCTAGAACAATACCCAAAGTTCAAGCATATAGCTAAAACTTTCTTTTTTTAATTACAGCTCCTTTTTCTGTATCTTCTATTACAAATCCTTTAGAAAAGATAAAATCTCTGATCTTATCTGCCTCTTTCCAATCTTTTCTTTCTCTTGCTTTTTCTCTTTTAGATAATGCTTCTTTTATTTCTTTGGGTATATCTATCTCTTCTTCTTCCAAAGGTAAAAAAGCTAATACTTCATCTATTTTTTTTAAAAAATCTAAAATATTAATAACATCTTTTTTCCCAATATTTTTTTTATCACATAAAATATTAATATCTTTTATAAACTCAAAAAAAACAGCTAAAGCTTTTGAAATATTTAAATCATCACAAAGAGCTTTTTCAAAACCTTCCAAAGTATTTAAAATAAATCTATCTGCATATCCATAATATTTATCTATATCTATTGTTTTTAATCTTCTTACCATCTCTTCTATTTTAAATAAATTCTTCCTCGCTGCAGTTAACCCTTCAAAGGTAAAATTCAGATTAGACCGATAATGAGTACTGAGAAGTTCAAACCTTATCTCTTCAGCTTTAAATCCTTTTGATAATAGATCTCTTAAAATATAAAAATTACCTAAACTCTTCGACATTTTTCTACCTTCAACTATTAAATGTTCACAATGTACCCACCATTTAACAAACTCTCTTCCAGTAAAACTTTCTGATTGAGCTATCTCATTTTCATGATGAGGAAATATATTATCAACACCTCCACAATGTATATCTATAGGATCTTTTAAAATCTTTAAAGCCATAGCAGAACATTCTATATGCCAACCAGGCCTGCCTTTACCAAAAGGACTTTCCCAAAAAATATCTCCATCTCTTTTCTTATCATAAGCTTTCCAAAGCACAAAATCAGATATATTTTCTTTTTCATATTCATCAAGATCTATTCTACTATATCCCTCTTCTATGTTTTCTAATTTCAAATGAGAAAGCTTGCCATATGATGAAAAATTTTTAATAGAAAAATAGATGCTACCATCATTGCCTCTATAAGCTATCTCTTTATCTAAAAGAGCAGCTATTATTTTTATCATCTCACCAATATAATCTGTTGCTTTTGGATAAAAATCTGCAAAATTTATATTCAACTTTTTAATATCTTCAAAAAAAGCTTTTATGTAAGGCTCTACATATCTTTTTAAATCTATGTTATTATTTATAGCTCCTTTAATAGTTTTATCATCTATATCTGTAATATTCATAACATGGAGAACTTCATATCCTAAAAATCTCAAAGTCCTCTTTAAAAGATCCTCAAAAATATAAGTTCTAAAATTTCCTATATGAGCATAATCATAAACAGTAGGACCGCAAGTATATAATTTTATATATTTTCCATTTTGAGGATATATCTCTTCTTTTTTTTTAGATAGTGTGTTAAATAATTTTAAACTCATATCATTCTATCATTTTTTGTAAAAATCTATAATCAACTTTTCCTGTTCCCATAAGAGGAATTTGATCCATAATTTTTACTTTATTTATCTTAATAAGACGACTGCATCCTGCTTTTTTTAATATCATATTAACCTCATTTTTATCTAAAGAAAGTGTTGTAAAAAGAACTAGTTCTGTTTTTTCTGCATGCTTTTCTATTGCACATACTGCTAAAGGAGCACCTTCTCCTAGATCTATATTTTTACTAATAAGATCTTTTAAAATAATCTCTTCGATTCCTCCCAAACTAACCATCTCTCCACCTATTTTTGTGAAGCGCTTCAATCTACCCGATAAAATAAGATTATCACTTTTATCTAAATATCCTAGATCTCCTGTACGATACCACTCCTTACCATCTATCTCAATAAATGGCGATTTAATCTCTTTTTCTAAATAACCACTAAAAACATTGGGACCTCTAACACATATCTCACCCTCTTCATTTTTAGATAAAACTTTTTCTGTTTCAGGATTAATAGTACAAAATTCAATACCTGGCAAAATTTTTCCTACTCCTTTATCCTCTGCCTCTTCCTCTCTAGTTAAAGAGATCATAGGAGAACACTCTGTTATTCCATATCCTTCGATAATTTTTTTAGAGAGAGATCTTACTTTATTGAAAAGCTCTTTAGGTGCTTTTTCAGCTCCTGTTACAAAAAGACGAACACTTTTTAATTGTTCTTCAGTCGCAGCTTTAATAATCCCTTTTAAAAAACTAGGTGCAGCGCAAAGCAAACTAATTTTCCACCTTTCTATCCCCTCAGCAATAGCATAACTATCTGTTGGATCAGGGCTAAATGCTACCTTTAATCCAGAAATTATTGGGAATATTCCAGCTACTGAAAATCCAAAAGAATGAAAAGGAGGCAAAATACCATATAATATATCTTCCGACTTAAGGTCGACGCATTTTAAAGCAGCTCTTTGATTTGATAAAATATTATTATGTGAAAGCTTAACTCCCTTAGGATAAGACTCAGTACCACTAGTAAATAATATAACAGCTGGATCATCTTTTTTTATATTTCCAAGATTTAAAATTTTTATTATATTTTTAGCTTTTAATTTAAAAATAAAAAATGATTTAACTTTTTCCTTAAAAGTGATCTCTTTTTTTAAATCTTCTACCAGATACAATTTATTTGTTATATCACCAAATTCAATATTAGAAATCCTTTCTAAAAAACGCCAAGAAGTAATAATAGATTTAACATTAGCTTTAGACACCATATGATTTAAATTCCTAGGACCAGCTGTCCAATTAAGCATAACTGGAATTTTTTTAGCAAGCATTATAGCAAAAATAACTATATAAGAGACAACAGAAGCTGGTAATAAAACTCCAATATAAGTACCTCCCATTCTTTTTATCTTCTGAGAAAATAAAATAGCAGCAAGTTTAATTTTATTATAAGAAAGAACTCCCATTAAATCATCTCCACAAGCTGAAAAATTTTTCATCCTATCACAAGTATGTAAAAAAGATTCAAAAATAGTTTCTTTATCTGGAATAATTATATCTCCTCTTTTTTTCTCCTTAGGCCACGAATAAAAAATTTCAGGTTTTTCTACTTTCTTTATCTTTTTCTTTCCTTCCGCTATCTCTAAAACATCTTGAACTGTTTCTATATCTTCTGGATGTATCTGTTCAATATCAAAATTAACACATAAAAAAGAAATAAGTTCTGAAATATCTAATGAATCCAATCCTAAATCTCTAGATAAATTTAAATTAGAAGTTATAGGAATATCTGGTTGCAATCTATTAAGTTCTGAAAAAATTTTTTCTTCCACTTTTGAAGAAAATTTAACTTCTTCTTTTTTTCTCATGATCTCTTCAGTCTTATGAATTTTATAAATCTTTTTTTTCCAAAAACTATAAGAAATCAAATTCAAAGGTTCACTTTCTAAAAAAATTCCATTTATAGGATATTTATTATACCACTTTTCTAAATAACGGTTAACTTCCAACCTACTACCACTTCTAGGAAAATCTTCAGCAGCTAATTCCACTTCAATTAAAACTCTCCTCCTCGGCATAAAAACCAAAAAATTCAAAAATAAGTGTTTTATATTACGTATAAGAGTAGATTTAAAATCAGGAGTTTTCCCTGTATAAGCTCTAGAAAAACTACTTCCCCAAAGACCTGTTGTACGGATTAAAACAATATTTACATCAGGACAATTTTGTAAGATATTTTGAGTTGCTGAAGCACCTCCAACTATCTCCTTTCCTGTATGTTTCAACCTTCCAGCAGGATAGATAATATAATTTTTTTTTTCTTTTAATCCTTTAATAATTTTTTCTACAACACCTTGAGCATTTTTTATTTTAATCTCATTTAAAGAGGTGTCCATATTAGGAATAGAAAGAGCTTTAAAAAGTCTCATTATAAAATTAATTCCAGATTGCCTATATACATATTCTATTACAAGAGGATGAATATGAAATTTTGGCCAAAATAAAATAGAAATTATAATTGGATCAACTAGTGCTGGATGATTAGGAAGAAAAAGAGTTCCAATATCTTTTTTAAAATTTTTCTTTTTAAGATTTTTTCTTCCTTTAACTTTTATCCTATATCTTAGAGATAATAAAATTCTACCTACACTACACAAAAAAAAAGCTAAAAACCATCTCATAAAATTCTCTTTAATATTTAATATTAAATTTTTATCTTTTTTTATTCAACTCATAAAATATTAATATTTAATCATTTTTGCTTAACATTAATTATAATTGACTTTTTAATTAAAAAATTAAAATAATCAATTTTATAAGACAATGAAAAAAAATATTTCAAAAATAAAAGAAGTAAAAGATTTTATTTTATCTCAAAACAAACCAAAAATAGAAGAAGTTTCCAGTAATCTATTAAATTTTATAGTTAAATCAAAAAGAGAAAAATCTTTAAAAGCAAAAATAACTAAAATACCTAAAAAAAAGTCATCCAAAATAATAAGAACATGGAAAAAATTTTTTAAAGAAAAAATTATTGAATAAATAAATTCATTGTTTTATAGATTTTTTAGGAGGATGTCATGGGTAAAATCAAACCTGTTGGTAAAGCTATCACACCTAAAAAAAAAGAGGAAGAAAAAGAATTTTATTTAAAAAATATTTCAAAAAAAATACAAGAATTAGTAATAAATGCATTTAAAAAGAATAAATTTCCAGAACCTTTAAGTAAACATTCCGCAAAAATAGAAAAAGGCGATAATCTTTACGAACATATAGAAAAAGCTAACGAAAAATAATTTTTTTCACCTCATCTAAAATATTTTTACTCTCTTTATAAGTAATATATTTGTGAGCTTTATCTAATTCTACCCATCTAGCTTCTTCAATCTCTTTTTTTTGAATTTTCTCCTCTCCTTTCACTTCTACTAAATAATACACAACCTCTTTTTCTATTTTATTATTATCTCTATAAAAGATATAATTCTCATTAAATGATTTATCAGTAATAAATCTAACAACTTTTAAATTTGTTTCCTCTTTTAACTCTCTCAAAGCAGTTGTCTTAGAATCTTCATCTTTCTCTCTATGGCCTTTAGGAAAACCCCAATACATTCCGCTCTTATGTTTAACTAAAAAGAGATACCATTTTTTATTTTTTTTAAGAGGAATAGTTCCAAAACATCTCTCTTTCATATCACCCTTTATAAGGAGAAAACACTAAAACACAATTATGACCACCAAATCCAAAAGAATTAGAAAGAGCTACAGAAATTTCAAAATCTTTATAATAATCTCTAACAACATCTATACCCTCTATCTCTTCTTCAGGATTTTGTAAATTAATGGTAGGATGTAGCTTTTTTTTCTCTATAGACTTAAGCAAAGCTATTGCTTCCATAGCTCCTGCAGCTCCTAAACAATGCCCTATCATCGATTTTGTTGCATTTATCTTTATATTTTTTAAATGAGATCCAAAAACTTTTTTTATAGCTTTTATTTCACACAAATCACCTACAACAGTAGAAGTAGCATGAGCATTAATATAATTCACCTCTTCTTTTTTTACATTAGCATCTAATAAAGCATATTCAATACATTTTCTAACTATCTCTCCATCCTCTCTAGGATTAGTTATGCTATATGCATCACAATTTTTACTTCCCCCTAAATATTCTCCATAAATTTTTGCTTTTCTTTTTAAAGCATGTTGCAACTCTTCTAATACCAACACACCACATCCCTCTCCCATAACAAATCCGTCTCTCTCTTTATCCCATGGTCTAGAAGCTTTTGTATATTCATCATTATTACTAGAAAGAACTTTACTTGCTATAAAACCAGAAAGGCCTATTGGAAATATAGGAGCTTCACTACCTCCACATAACATAATATCTGCATTACCTAATTTTATCTGTTCAGCAGCTGATAAAATAGAATAATTTGATGTTGCACAAGCGGTAGAAATAGAATAATTAGGTCCATAAAATCCTAAATCAATAGCCAAAAGAGCTCCAGCCATATTTGTTATAATAAAAGGAACAAAAAAAGGAGTTAGTCTTTTATACCCTTTATCTTTTACTGTTAGAACTCCTTCTGAAAAAACACGCATACCTCCTATACCAGAGCCTATAATTATTCCAGCCCTATCTTTATTTATTTCTTCTAAAGAAATCTTTGCATCCTCAATAGCTTTTTTCCCTGCAACCATGGCATAACATATGAAAGGATCTGCTCTTTTTGCTCTTTTCTTTTCTATATAATCTCCAGCATCAAAATTTTTAATATAAGCAGCAAAACGAGTTGAATACTCTTCACAAGGAAATTTTTCTATAGGAATAATTCCACTTTTTCCATCTAATAAACTATTAAAATATTGTTCTACCTCATTACCAAAACATGACACAACACCCATGCCTGTAACTACTATTCTTTTTTTCATATTCTTTTTTTTATTCAATTTTATAAAAAAAAAAAATAGAAAACCACTTATAAATTATTTTAAATATAAGTTATTTGTAAAAATGAAATCTAAAACTCTTTCAGAAGTTAGATGTTTACAATATAATTTTTTCTTTAATCTATCTCTAATATCTGAACTACTAATCTCTAATTGTCTAATCTTAATCTGATTCTTCAACAATCCTTTAAATTCTTTTGGTATTTTTTTATTTAAAGATCTAATAACAACCATAGGAGTAGTAATTTTTAAAATTTCATTATATTCTTTCCAGTTATGAAAATCCATTAATGCATCATTTGTTATTATTAAACTAATATCTGAAAAACTATCTTTTAAAACTCTTAAGGTATCGATGGTATAAGATATACCTTCTCTTTTGACCTCTAAATCACAAATAGATACTTTTTCTATATCTGAAACTAATAATCTAACCATCTCTAACCTATCTTTTGCTAATGCTGAATGGGGATTATCAATTTTATTAGGAGCTAAATTAGAAGGACAAATCAAAATTTTATCTATATCGCTTTTTTCTAAAATCTCTAAAATAAGATTTAGATGACCAAAATGTATTGGATCAAAACTACCTCCAAAAAAACCTACTTTCATAAAATATTCCATCTATTTTTTTCAGCTATTTTTTTTAATCTCTTATTAGGATTAACTACATATATATTTCCAGATATTTTTAAAAGTGGATAATCCCACATACTATCAGTAAATAAAAAAATATTATCTTTTGATATATTTAAATTATTTGCTAATTTTAAAACATATTTTGCTTTATTTTCTCCTGTCATCATATAATTTATATCATTTAATCTACCCAACTTATCATTTTTATATGATGTTGCAGCATAATTTTCAATAAATAGTTTTTTAGCTATTTTTTCAATTAAAAGTTCTGGAGAATTAGATATTAACAAAATTTTATCTCCTCTTTTTTTTGATAATTTTAAAAAGGAAAATACCTTTTCATTTAAAAAATAAAAAAGGATATCTTCTAAAAAACTATCAACATATTTGAAAATATCTTTTTCTTTTTTTCCTTTTAAAAAACTAAAAAATACTTTCTTATGAAGATTTTCAGGAGAAAAATTGAAATTAAAAAAAATTTTTAAAAGTTTAAAAAAAGATCTTTTCGGAAAAACTTTTTTTTTAACAAGAAAAAAATAATATTTAAAACTACTATTTACAGTAAAAATTGTCTTATCTACATCAAAAACAGATAAATTCAAAAAGATCACCCTTTTTCTATCTTCTCTATTTTCTCTTTAATTTCCATGATCGATTTATCTATTTTCCCTAATCTTTCTTTTTCTATATCCAACATCTTTCTATGCATCATAGCTTGCTCAAAATCAAATCCAGATCCACCTAATGCTTTTCTATATTTCTCTATCTGTTTTTTTATCTCTCTTTTTCTATTTTCTCTATCTATTAAAATCTGTTTCATCTGTTTGATAGATTTAATTTGATCTTCTGATAATTCCAGTAAAGCTTTCTCTTTTTTCTTTATAATAATATCTTTTAAAGGCCTTAAAACTCTGTCTAATACCTGTTTTTCTATCTTATTAAGATCTAAGGCTTCGATACTATTTATAATCTTTTCTTTTTCTTCGGATATCTCTTCAATATCATAAACCTCTTCCTTTTCTATTAATTTCTGAATATCACCTTTTATCCTCTCTATCTCATCTCTTTTCTTTTGAATTTTTTTTATTTTTTCTTGTTCTAGTCTCTGAATCTCTTGTTGTGCAGGAGAAAGAATACTATCAATATTTTTTTTCAATTTATCAACATCTACCTTTGATAAATTGACAGTCCTCATAAATTTCAGTATCTTTATTTTGCCATTTTCCAATTCCTTTAAAGATAAATTTTTTGAGTCTTCTAATAATTTATTCACTTCCTCTTTTACTCTTTCATAATTTTTTTTCTTATCTTGCAGATTTTGTTTTTCTAAAACTTTTATTTTATCCCACCATTTACTTAATTTTAATCTAACTTGAGAAAAAGTTTTTGTATTTATAGTTAAAATTTTTGCTAAAGATTGCAAAGCTTTAATTTCATTTTTTAAAATATACAACAAATATTTTTTAGGAACTAAAAATACTTCTACAAACTCTTCTATATCCTTTAAAAATTGCTGGCTTATTTTTTTAATAAGATCTTTTCTTTTTGGAAATATTTCATTTCCAATAATAGATAATCTTTTTAAAAATTTGCTCTTAATACTAACTCTTATATCCATTTTCAAAATCTCTTTTCTAAGCATATTAACTCTAGCTGCAAAAGTATTTAATAAATTCAAATTTTTTTGAATAACTTTGTATTCATCTTTTTTATAATCAATAAATTCAGATTTTGGAAAATCTACATCAACCATCTTTTCTAAAATATCATTAAAATTCTCCACCTCTTTTTTTAATTCTTCGATAGCTATTTCAATCTGTTCCACTTCAAAACATATTTTTTCTTCTAATATCTTTTTTAATTTTTTTGCTTGAGAGACAAGATCTACATATTGCTTCCAAAACTGTAAACGAATAAAAGGTCTTAAAGGATCTTTAAAAACTATAAGACTCCTTTTTTTTGCTTCCCAAAAACCTTTAAAATCAGGATCTCCTTCTTTAGAAATAGCAGATTTCATAAAGGAAATAGATATTTTTAATTTCTCTTCACTAATTTGACTCTTTTCGAAATCTTCAATAAACCTTTCTATCTCTTCCTTTACCTGATCATTCATATTATTGCTAATAATATACAAAACATAATTTTTATTAAAATGTCTTTTTTAAAAAAAGAGGGAAGTTACAGGTAAAGTCTGACCCTCTGCGACCGATACAAATACCTTGCATCAGTGATAAAATGTTTCAATCATTGGAAGATTCAATAGTTCGATTTGAGA
>LJUH01000010.1 GCA_001303765.1 Chlamydiae bacterium SM23_39 | reverse complement strand
CAAATAATCAATTAACCTCTTTACCTGAAAGCTTCGGGAAACTACAAAATTTAAATACATTATTTCTTTCAAATAATCAATTAACCTCTTTACCTGAAAGCTTCTGGGAACTGAAAAATTTAAGTTGGGTATTTCTTAATAATAATAAATTAACCTCTTTACCTGAAAGCTTCGGGAAACTGGAAAATTTAAATTGGGTATTTCTGAATAATTTACTATTTCCCTAAAACAATTGGAAATTTAAAATATAATGGTAGTTCAAGAATCTATTCTAAAAATTGTTCATAAAAAAATTTTTTGAGATTTTCTTAAGAGTTAAATAAAAATTCATTTTTTTTAAATCATTATTTTTTAGAATTAGTATTATTACAAAATATTTAATTTAAAAAAGTTAATATTTTTTTTACTTTTTTTTCTGCTAAAGAAGCATTTATTTTCATAATTAAATATTTTATTTCAAGCATCTGTCTTGCAGAGAGAGAAATATTTCTTATTCCTAATCCAATCAAAAGTTCAATAAATTTAGGATTAAGCATCATTTCTCCACATAAGATAAGTGGTTTACCATAAAAATTAGAATTATCTACTATCTCTTTTAGTAATTTTAAAATCGAATAATCTAATGAATCGAAAAATACATTTACATCATTATTAGCTCTATCCGCTGCCATGATATATTGCATCAAATCATTCGTTCCAACAGAACAAAAATCTACTTCTTTAATAAAAATATTGCTGATAATTGCAGCAGAAGGAACTTCCATCATCATACCTATCAAAACTTTTTTACAAGGTATATTTGCATCTTTCAATTCACTCATAACCTCTTTTATTTTATCTTTAACAAATGAGATTTCTGAAAGATTCGAAACAAAGGGAATCAAAATTTTAATATTCCCATGGATGGAAGCTTTTAAAATAGCTTTTAATTGAATTTTTAATAGATCTTCATTTTTTATTAAATATCTAATACCTCTACATCCCAACATAGGATTTATCTCAAAAAAATCCTTTTTTTCTTTAAATAAAAAATCTTTATCACCTCCAAAATCGAAGAGTCGTATAATGAAAGGCTTATTTTTTAATTTTTTAGCTATCTCTTTATAAACATAAAATTGTTTTTTTTCTGAAGGAATCTTTCTATCTTGAAAAAAAAGATATTCTGAACGAAAAAGACCTATACCTTCTGTTTTATATTTAAATACAAAATCCACATCTTTTAATGATTCAATAGTAGAAAAAATTTTAATATCCTTTCCATCTTTAGTTTTTGTCAAAAAATCAATCTGTTTTTTTAGCTCTACATAAAATTTAAAAAAATTTATTTTTAATTTTTTATATTTTTCTAAATTTTTTAAAGTTGGATTAATAATAACAATACCACTAATACCATCAACTATTAAATTCTCAATTTCTACATTATTTAAAAGATTAATATCTATTTTAGCAATAAAAGGAATTCCTTTTGCTCTAGCTATTATACCTACATGAGATGAATATCCAACTTTATCAGTTATAAAAGCAGAAACAATCTTATTTTTTATTTCAAAAACATCAGAAGGATTAATCTCATTAGCAATAATGATACAATTCTTCTCAACCTCTAAAGATTCTTTGATAGGATTTAAATGGCTAAAAACTCTCCAAGAAACATCCGTAATATCTTTTATTCTCTCTTTAAAAAATTTATCTTTTATCGATAATTTATATTCTCCTATAACCTGTTGAAAAACCACTTCTGTATTTTTATGGGTTTTTCTAATATTCTTCTCAACAAGTTCAGTAATAACAGGATCCTGAAGTATTTCTAAATGAGCATCTAATATATCAGCAACAACAAAAGCTCCATCTTTAATAAACCTTCTTTGTAAATATTTTAGATCCTCCTTACTCTTTTTTAATGCTCCTCTATATCTCTCTATCTCTTCCAACACCTCTTGTTCAGATAATGTTTGATTAGGAACATTTTTTTTTTGAAATAAAAAAAATGGTTTACCAATAGCTATCCCTTTACTAATAGATATACCCTGCAAAATAATCTGTTTCTTATTTATTCTTCTTCGAAGCATTTATTTAAAACCTCTGTAACTTCTTTCATTGTTATTTCAGCATCTACTCCCTCCACAGATACAGAAATAATAGAATTTTTTTTTATAACTAAAGATAATATACCCATTACACTTCGTGCATTTACAGTATCATTTTTATAAGTAAAAAAAACAGATGATTTTTTAGACTGCAAAATTTTAGCAATAGCAGCAGCAGGTCTAATATGTAATCCAAATTTATTTTTCACTTTTACTTTTTTCACGATTTTCATTAAATTTTTGATTTTTTATATTTCTTCTAAGTTTTTCGGTAAACTCTTTAGCAGAATAATGACCTGTAGCTTTTAATCTATGATTTAAAGCTAAGGTCTCAATTAATAAAATTATATCTCTTCCTGGTTTTATAGGAAGAATATGTAGAGGAACTCCAATTCCTAAAAAATTACATTTTTTCTCTTCTAATCCTACCCTATCGTAAAAACAACTATCATTCCATTTTTCTAAATGAACGATTAATTCAATGGTAGTTTCAGTTTTGACACAGACTGCTCCAAAAAGATGTGCAATATTTATTATACCTATTCCTCTTATCTCCATAATATATCTTGTAAGTTCAGGCCCAAATCCTATTAAACTTGTACCTCTCTTTTTTATCTGAACAACATCATCAGATATCAATCTATGCCCTTTTTCTAAAAGACCTAATCCTGTTTCACTTTTACCTATAGAAGATTCGCCTTGTATTAATACTCCTAATCCAAAAACTTCTACTAAAGTACCATGGACTACCTCAGTTTTAGCAAACCATTCATGAAGTAAAAAAAACATTCTACTCAAAAATGCCATTGTAGTTTTAGAAGTAGAAAAAAGAGATATTTTTTTTTCCTTACAAACCAATCTTAAAGAGAGCGGGGGGGGTAAATTATCAGCTACAACTACTAAAGGTGTAAATTCAGATAAAATATTTTTTAATCTTTCAATAGCTTTTTTTTTATCCAACTCTCTTAAATATTCTATTTCTAATGCACCAAACACAAATATACATGAATGAAGATCATGTTTAGAAAAACCTGTTAAATGCAACCCTGGACTATGCACTTCTGCTTTTTTTATTTCACGACAAAGTCCTCTTTTTCCAGTTACAAGTTTTAATTGAAGATACTCTTTAAAATCATTATATAAATCTTTTACTTGAGGCATTTTTTCTTTTTTTAAAATTATACGATGATCATAATATTAAAAAAATTTTCTTTTTAAAAGAAAAATTTAATAAAAATAAAATGGTTATCTTTTTTCATAAAAAAATCTTTTCTCATTTTTATAAAAATCATACTTTTTTAATATTCAGCATATTTTTTTTATTAGGTATATCTTTAAAATTCTATTTCACTTTGATCTTATTTATTCCCTTTGTTTTTTTCCCTTCAAAAAAACTTTTTTTTATTTTTATTTTTGGTTATCTATATGCACTTTTTTATTACCCTTCTCTTTTATATTTACAAACTCCAACCACTATACAAGGAGTTTTTTATCCTCATTCAACCATTGCCCATAAAAAAACTTTATTTATAAAGGGTATCTTAAAAAATTTTCATATCTCTAAAGAAAAAAAAAGATATAAATCTTTTCCCTGCACTTTAAAAATTAAAAATAATAGATTTTTTTCTTCTAATCTTAGCTATTATGTAGAGGGAATAACAACTTCAAAAACAAGATATAATTTATATCTAGAAGCAAAAAAAATAACTCCTTATAAAAAATTAAAAAATATTATTCCATTAAGATCTTTTGTGAAAAAAAAAATTAAAAAAAATATAAAAAAAAATGTAAAAAGTAAAAAAGCTTCTAATTTTTTAACAACACTAGCTACAGCAACTTCTCCAAATAAATTTTTAAAATTTTCTTTTAAAAGAGTAGGATTAGAACATATAATGGCAATTTCTGGTCTACATTTTGGAATTATAACAATCTTTTTTTTTATAATTTTAAGATATTTTATTCCCCATTTTAAAATACCTTTCATTCTGATAATTATAATAAATATTTATTTTTTATATATTGGAAAATCTCCTTCTACATTACGTGCCTATATAACAATACAAATAGCTTTAATAGCTCAAATTTTAAATAGAAAAAATAATCCTTTAAACACTTTAGGAATAGCTCTTTTCTTTCAACTAATTTTAGATCCCATATACATTACAGCTATTGGATTTCAACTTAGCTTTTTAAGTGTTTTTGGAATTCTTTTAATATATCCTTCTCTAAATAATTTTTTATCTAACTTTATACTTAAAAGAAACAAAAATGATTTAAAAGCTCTCTCTTTAACATCTAAATGTGCAGCTATATTACTAAATTATTTCAGAGAAACTCTCAGCATAACATTATCTGTCAACATACTCTTAATCCCTATTCTATTATTTATCTTTCACAAATTTTCTATTCTAAGTTTAATATACAATATTTTTTTCCCTCCTCTAATTCTAATATCGCTACTCCTCATGATCTTTTCCTTCTTTTTTTACATCATCTCTCCTTCAATTTCTCTCTTCTTAAATATTATAAATTCTTATTTCACTAAATTTATACTTCACGTCATCTCTTATCCACCAAAAAACTTAGAATTTTTTATTAGAACAAAAAATATTTCATTAGAAATGATTTATTTATATATAATAATTTTTTTCTATGTAGCAATTTTATTAAAATATAAAAATAACTATTTAGTAATTCCAAAAAATTTACACTATTTCTGATCTTGACAATTTTATCCATTTTATTAAAAATAACCATTTTGGCGATCGTAGCTCAGCTGGTTAGAGCGTTGGATTGTGGTTCCAAATGTCACGGGTTCAAATCCCGTCGGTCGCCCTTTAATAAAATCTTTAATTAAAAAATCAAAAAATGTTATTTATAATTTAATAAAGTATTTAAAAATTAGATTTTTACAAATGAGAAAAAAAAAGAAAAAAAATATATATATTGAAGTCAAAGGACTTATACTTATCTCTTTTGCATTTTTATTTTTTCTTTCTATTTTAAGTTTTGATATAAAAAACCCTCAAAAAAATTATTTAGGAATAATTGGTTATTGTATTTCATGGTTCTCTGTTTCTATATTTGGATTAGGAAGTTATTTAATCTCTATATATTCAGCATATTTAGGAATAAATTTTATAAAAAAGAAAAATACTAATTTTAAATTTAAAACTTTCTGCTTTTCAATTCTTTTAATATCAACATGTTTTCTTTTAAACATCTTAGCAGAAAATATTCCGGAAAAAATTGCTTTTTTTAAACAAAAAATATTTATTGAAACAATTTATATAACAAATCCTAATCCTAAAATAATCACAAGGTATAATTTAGGTGGAGTCCCCTTCTATTATCTCTACAATGATCTTCCACTTTTAAATTTAAAAAAACTTCTTAGTAATATAGGAATGATATTAATTTTTTGTAGCTCTTTTGTAATATCCTTCATACTATCTTTTGGAGTGTCCTTTATTTCAAAAATAAAATCTCTTTTTTCAAAATCTTTAAATATTTTTAAAAAACCTGTTGTTCCTCAAAAAGAATTTATTTTTGAAAAAAATAAAATTAGAGAACCTATTAAAAAAAAATCCTATGTAACATTCAAAAAAAAAGAATTACCTAAAAAAACTTTTTATAAAAATTTTAATAGTTCCTATAACGTTCCCCACTCTTCCTTACTTTCCAATCCCATAAAAATAGATACTCCTTTTTTAAAAAAAGAACTAAACAAACAAGCTGAAATCCTAGAAGCTACTTTAAAAAGTTTTGGGATAAAAGCAAAAGTTGGAGAGATAAATTGTGGTCCAACAATAACATCTTTTGAATTACACCCTGCTATAGGTGTAAAAGTACAAAAGATAAAAATATTAGAAAATGATATAGCTCTTAACTTACAAGCTAAATCTATGAGAATAATAGCACCTATTCCTGGTAAGGCAGCAGTAGGTGTAGAGATTCCTTCTTTACATCCTCAAACTGTATCCTTAAAAGAGATGCTTAACTACTATCATCAAGTAAAAAGAAAATTCTCAGTTCCTCTTCTTCTAGGAAAAACGGTATCAGGAGATCATGTTATAACAGATCTCGTCAAAATGCCCCATCTTTTAATAGCTGGAGCTACAGGATCTGGAAAGTCTGCATGTATAAATACTATTGTCATGTCTATACTAATGAATATTTCTCCTGATGAAATAAAACTCATCATGATAGATCCCAAAAAAGTAGAATTAACACAATATTCTACATTACCCCATATGATAGCTCCTGTTATAACAGAATCTAATGGAGCTTATGCAGCTTTACAATGGTTAGTACAAGAGATGAAAAAAAGGTATGAAATATTAAAACAATTAGCTCTCAGAAATATATTTGCTTTTAACAACAGAAAAATTAAAAAAGACTTTGAAGACTCTCTTTCAATAGATATTCCAAAAAAATTTCCTATAATAGTAGCTATTATAGATGAATTTGCAGATCTTATGTTAGTCTCTAGTTCTGATTTAGAAACACCTATCGCTAGAATAGCTCAAATGGCAAGAGCTGTAGGTATACATCTGATCCTAGCAACACAAAGGCCTTCTAGAGAGGTTATAACAGGAATAATAAAAGCAAATTTTCCTTGTAGGATAGCTTTTAAGGTGTCTAGCAGGATAAACTCCCAAATAATACTAGATGATATTGGAGCTGAAAGTTTATTAGGTAATGGAGATCTATTATTTCTCCCTCCTTCTTCTTCTCATCTCATCAGGGCTCAAGGAGCTTATATATGTGATGATGATATAAATAGAGTTATCTCATTTATATCCAAAAAAAATCCTCCTTCTTATTTAATAAACTCTTTTGATGCTTTTAAAAAAGAAGATTTAAAAAATAGTGAACCTAAAGATCAATTATACAATCAAGCTCTAGAGTTAATTTTAAAATCAAAAAATGCATCTACTACTTTTTTACAAAGAAAACTAAAAATAGGATATGCTAGAGCTGCTAGCTTAATAGATGAATTGGAAGATAACAAAATAATAGGCCCTCAAGATGGAAGTAAAGCAAGAAAAATATTAAAAAATCCTTTTATAAAAAATTTTGATATTTAACTACCAATTTAATGTAAAATTATGTAAAAATAATTTTAATTTGTTCTTTCAAAAAAAAAGGGATTAAAATATGAAAGTTATAGAAAATTATATTCATGGAAAAAATCCAATTGAAAAAGAAGCTCTTAGATTAAAAATACAAGCAAAAAATCTAAAGCCTCATATTTGGAAAAATGTTGATCTAAATTTTTTTAATCTAGATGCTAGCAAACCTTTTTTAGAATTAGGATGTGGAGTTGCAGCTCAAACAAAAGATCTATTAGAAAAACTTCCTTATAATATATCCATATATGGAGTAGATGTTGATCCTGTTCAAATTAAATTTGCAAAAAAAGAATTAAAAAATAAAAGGTGTTCTTTTCATGTTATGGATGGCAGATATTTAAATTACCCAAATAACTTTTTTTGCGGTGCTTATGTATCTTGGGTTTTAGAACATATGACCTATAATGATTCTATTAGATGTTTAAAAGAGTTAAGACGTACAATTGCTAATGGTGGTACAATCATGATAAATACATCTTATCTAGAACCTAAAAAAAGCCTTATTATTAAAAACAAATTATCTCGATTCCCAACATCATGCGAAAAATTTTTACAATTGCTTTTAGAGTGGCAAAGAAAAAAAAGAAAAAATTCCAATTTAGCTGCAAGAAAAAACATCTTTGATATTCTTCTTAAAAGTGGTTTTAAAAAAGAAGATATATCTTACAATTTAAAAGAGATGGAATTTAAAACAAAAGAGGAAATCTCTTCGTGGGCAGAAGTTATTATGAAACTTTTTCAAAGCACAGCCTTTCAAATGAATGAATTAGATCCAAATATTTTACATGAAATAAAACAAGAATTAGACAACTCTATTTATCATAGCTGGCATTTTGGACAAGTAATAGCAAAAATCAAAAAAAATAAATAGAAATCTATCTATTAAAAATCGATAAAATCTGATATTTTTTTTTGATATGCTATTGATAATTTAGCAGGATGGTTATTTTTAATTAATAAATTTTTAATAGCAGTAAAAGCAAGATCTCTATTGTTACATTCTGATGATATATGTGCAAGACAGATATGTTTTAATTTAGGATGTAAAATTCCAGCGATTAACTTTTCACATTCTTCATTAGATAGATGTCCCAATTTACCTAAAATCCTTTTTTTTAAATAATCTGGCCTTTTAGAAGAAAGAACCATATTTTTATCATGATTAGATTCTAAATATAAAAAATCACAATCTTTTAAACTATTTCTTACTAAACTAGTCACAAAACCTAAATCTGTACAAAATCCTATTTTATAATCCCCGATTTTTATTTTAAATCCGACAGGATCTAAAGCATCATGGGGAACACTAAAGGGATATATTGAGATATCTTTAAATTCAAATTCTTCATTAGTAGAAAAAATCTGAAATTTAGGAAGTTTTTCTAAATATTTATATACCTCTCTAGCAGTTTCTAAATTAACAAATATAGGAATATCTATTTTCTGCAAAAGCATTTTTAATCCCTCAATATGATCTTTATGGTCATGAGTTATTAAAATAGCATCAATCTCCTTCAGTTTTACTCCTATGCAATTTAACCTGTACTGTAAATCATTATAAGATATACCATCATCTATTAAAATTTTTGCTATCTTGCTTTTTAAAAAAATGCTATTTCCCCTCGATCCAGAAGCTAAAGGACAAATACCCATAATATTTAATTATAAAAATTTTTTTTTATTTTTAAAAACAATTTTTTAAAATTAAAAAGAGACTAATTCTAAAATAGCTTTTTCTATATCTCTTTTACTTGGAAGTATCTCTTCTTCCAATATTTTACAGTAAGGCACAAAACAATCTTTCCCTGCTATTCTTTTTATTGGAGCATCTAAATAAGTAAAAGCTTTATCAGATATTAAAGCTGCTATCTCTGCACCAAATCCTAAAGTTTTATTAGCTTCATGTAAAATCAAAAGTTTCGCAGTTTTTTTTATAGATTTTAAAATAATATCTAAATCTACAGGTACTAAAGTTCTTAAATCTATCAGTTCTACAGAAACACCTTTATCTAAAAGATTTTTTGCTACTTCATATGCTTCTGCAACCATCAATCCCCATGTTACTAAAGTAAGATCTTTGCCATTTAAAACTATCTTACCCTTTCCAAAAGGTAAAAAATCATCTATTGAAGATTCTTCATTTTTAGAAAAATCTTCTCTTCTATAAAGAGCTTTATGTTCTAAAAAAATAACAGGGTTAGGATCTAGAATGGATGTTTTTAAAAGACGTTTAGCATCATTAGCATTTGAAGGGATAGCTACTTTTAATCCTGGAATATGTATAAAAATAGATTCTATACTTTGAGAATGATAAACAGCTCCTTGCACATATCCTCCGCATGTCATTCTAATAACAACAGGGACTTCCCATTCTCCTTTTGATCTATAATAAACAGATGATAATTCATTTAATAATTGATTAACTCCTGTCCAACAAAAATCAGAAAACTGTATTTCAGCAATAGGTTTAAAATTATTAAAAGCAAGACCTATTGCAATACCAACAATTGTAGATTCCGCAAGAGGAGTATTAAAACATCTTTCCTTTCCAAACATTTCAGTCAAATCTTTAGTAACTCCAAAAACTCCTCCTTTTCTTCCAGCAACATCTTGTCCAAAAACTACAATTTTTTCATCTTTTTTCATCTCTTCTTTTAAACAATTATTAATAGCTTCTATCATAAACACTTTTTTAGGTAAAAAAGTGTTTTTTTCTTCTATTTCAAAATCCTTAAATAAAAAATCTCTTGCTGTTTCTGCTTTAGGAAAAGCTATTTTTTCTGCAATATCAGCAGCTTTCTCAACTTCTTTTTTTATCTCTTCTTTCATCTTTGCTATCTTCTCTTCATCCGTATATCCTTTATTTAAAAGATATTTCTCAAAATGCAAAAGAGGATCCTCTCTTTTTTCTCTCTGAAGGATTTCTTCATCCTTATATTTTTTAGGATCATCACTTATAGTATGAGGTCCCAACCTAGGAACTCTTACTATCACAATTGAAGGTTTATAATTTCTACCATCTAAAATAGCATTTTTAAAATTAGCAGATAATTTTTCATAATCACTTCCTAACGATGAATATACATTTAACCCCTCATATCCTCTAGCTATCTTTTCTATAGATCCTGCCGTTTGTTCTTTAGAAGGAGTAGATATAGCCCAACCATTATCTTGAATGACAAACATCACTGGAAGCTTATGGATACAACTAAAATTTAAAGCTTCATGAAAATCGCCTTGAGAAGTAGATCCATCTCCTCCAGACACATAAACAACCTTATTTTTTTTATTTAACTTTATACCTTTGGCAACACCTACAGCTTGTAAAAATTGAGATCCAACACAACTAGATTGAGGAGGTATTTTTCTTTTCTTATCAGAAAAATGATCAAGCATCAACCTTCCTCCAGAATGGTTTTTTATATCTCTAGCTAAAAAAGCTGCTAAAATATCCTCTTTCGGACATCCCCATCCTAAAGCAAATGCTCTATCCCTATAATAAGGAAAAGCCCAATCTCTATTTTTATCTAACATCAAAGAACTAACAGCTCCAATAATCTCATGACCTTTTACAGACAAAAAAAAGGTTGTACCTTTATTTTGTTTTACTAATATATCCATCTTATCATCAATAAAGCGAGCAGAATAAATAATTTTTAAAACATCTAAACAAAAATTCATTTCTTTTTCTTTTTAGTCTTAATTTGAGCAACTTTTCTAATAGTGAATGGTTTCTTTTTAGGGCCTACATACTCTCCTTTTTTTTCGATCTTGCGAACTTTGCCTCTTTTTTTAGGAGGAAGTACTTCTTTAATTGCTTCTCCCACTTTTTCTTCTTTTTCTTCTACAATTGCAGCAATTTTCTTTTCTTTCTTTTTAATAGGCTCTCCAATAGGCTTAAATGCTTTTAATGTCTCATCCAATTTAGTAATATCTTTCCCAAATCTTTCAGATAATTTTTTTAAAGATTCCAACCTTTGAGAGAGAGCTTCTAATTTTTCATCCACTCTAATTCTAGTTCCTCTAAGGCTAGCTAACAGTTGTTCTTCTGTTTCAAATTTAGAAGAAAATGTTATAGATGCAGCATTTGTAATATCTGGAATATATAAAAATGGTCTCATGACAGAAGAGACCGTAGTGTATATATCTACAGTAAATTGTGGTTCAATGGTAGTCTTAGATATCTGTTTTGGAGGTCTTCCTCTTTTGGGTCTTGGATTTAATGCTTCATTTGAATAATACATTTTAGCCTTTGTCAAAAGGATATTTCTAGCAGATGCTATATCTTTAGAGACCTTCTCTTCAAAAAAAGTTCTTTTCAATTTCTCTAAAATGTTTCTACTAAATTCTAAATCCTCTTCAAAAACAAATAAAATATTATGGGATCTAAGCCACTCTATAACTTTTATTCTAGAACGATCTTGATAGTATTGTTGCCATTTCTCTAATTCTGTTAATTGTTCATAAATATATTCTAAAAAATTTTCTCTAGGATCTTTAGCGCTAATAATATCTAGAAGTTTTTCTTTAGTATCAATATCATAAACTTTTTCATTGATAAATCCTTCCATAAATTTTTTTATTTCAAAAAAGGTCATTTTAGGAATTAAACAAAATTTATTTTTTTCTTTTCCCAACTCTTTTTCCAATAAATTTAATTCTTCTTCAGGTTTATCTAAATCTACATATATTAAAAATCCTTCAACCTTATTTAAATAAAAATCTCTCTCATCATTAGATTTAGTAAAAGCATCCATCAATCTGTGGAATCTTAAAATCAATGGAATCCTATCTTTTGTAGGTTTTTGCATAAAAACTCACTAATTTTAACTTAACAATAACAAATAATGGATATGCTATGCAAGAATTCAATAATGTTCTTTTAACTGGAGGAAAAGGAACTTATACTGAATTATATATGGCTATTGTTAAAAATAAAAATATTATTATAGATGCGATTTCTTTAAAATATTTTTCTTTATGTGATGATATAGCTTTTTATCATAGAAAAAATATTCTTCAATGTACTTATCCTTTAATTGAAGTTATTGATAAATTAGAGCGCAAGTTTCAAACAATATTTTAATATGACTGTTAATCAATTGGTCCCTGGTTCGAATCCAACACCCAGAGTTTTGCTCTACTTTTAGAAGGTCTTTTTTTATTTCAATAAATTTTTTTTGTTTAAATATTTTAAAAACTTTCTTATAATCCGTTGTAAAAAGATTAAAAAAGGAATTTTTATGGAAAAAGATGAAAAATCAATTTCAAAGATAGCTGTTTTTAAAGGCAAAAAAATTAGAAAAATTATTCATAAAGATGAATGGCATTTTTCAATTATTGATATTATAGAAGTTTTAACAGAAAGTTCTAATCCAAGAAGATATTGGTCAGATTTGAAAAATAAACTTTTTGAAAATGAAGGTTTTAGCCAACTGTACGAAAAAATCGTACAGTTGAAATTAATGGCTCCTGATAAAAAAATGAGGGATACAGATACTACAAATACTGAAACAATTTTCAGAATAATACAATCAATTCCATCTCCAAAAGCAGAGCCTTTTAAAAGATGGCTTGCAAAAGTAGGCTATGAAAGAGTGCAGGAAATAGAGGATCCAGAGATTGCCACTAAAAGGACAAGGGCTATTTATAAAGCAAAGGGATATCCGGATAGTTGGATTGAAAAAAGAATGCGTGGCATTGCTATTAGAGAACAGTTAACTAATGAATGGGAAAAAAGAGAAATTAAAGAACAAAAAGAATATTCTATTTTAACAGCTGAAATTTCCAAAGCTACTTTTGGTCTAAAACCATCTGAATATAGAAAATTGAAAAATCTTAAGAGAGAAAATTTAAGAGATCATATGAGTGATTTAGAATTAATATTTTCGATGTTAGGTGAAGCATCAACTACAGAGATTGCTGTTCAAAAAAATGTTAAAGGATTTAAAGATAATAAAAAAGCAGCTCAAGCAGGTGGTAAAATTGCAGGAGATGCAAGACGTAAACTTGAAAAGCAAAGCGGTAAAAAAATAGTCTCTTCATCAAATTTTTTAAATCAAATACCTAAAAATGAAGAATTAAGTTTGCTAGAAGATAGATAATTTATAGTTATTTTTGATAAAAATTCATCTAAAGAAATCCACGAAAAAGTTCGAAGTGTGCCCCATACGCGGAGTTTTGTTTTATATCTGATTGATGACTAGCTTGTTATGTTATTTTAATAAAAAATCATTAAAAGCCAGTATGTTGTCTTTTTATATATTGATCTATAAACAAAAAATGATATAATAAAGAAAAAATTATGCCTGAAATTAGTAGGTTTCTTGGAATGATAATAGCAATGTTTTACAAAGAGCATAATCCTCCTCATTTTCATGTAAGGTATAATGAATATAAAGCTACAATTTCTATCAATGATTTAGCTTTGCTAGAAGGGAAATTGCCTCCTAAAGTTTTGGGATTGGTAATAGAATGGGCTAGCATCCATCAAAAAGCTTTAATAGAAGATTGGAAATTAGCTGAAAATTTTGAAGAATTAAAAAAAATTCCACCATTGGAGTAAAAAATGTTGTATGATGTTGTTGAAGTAAAGGTTATTAAAGATTATACATTATATTTGCGTTTTGAGAATGGAGTTCAAGGAAAAGTTGATATTTCAAAAATTATACCTTTTAAAGGTATTTTTTCTAAATTACAAGATAAAGAATATTTTGCAACTGTTTATGTAAACAATGAATTAGGAACCATTGTTTGGGATAATGGAGCAGACATTTCTCCAAGTTGTTTGTATTCAGCCATTTCGCATAAAGTTGCATAGGTAGCATAGATAATTTTTCTAAAATATTATTCATTTTTTGCCATGAAAAAGTTCGAAGTGTGCCCCATGCATGAAGTTTGGACCTTCTTGTGGAAGTCTTTTTTATTTTTTCAATAAAACCAATTCTAAAAAATTTTATCAAAAAATATTTTGATTGTCTATGCAAAATTCAACAAGCCCATAATTCAAGATTTTTTTTTAAAAATTCATTCAACGATTAAAATCGTTGGCTTTCTTTTTTACTTTTTCGTAATTCAAAAAACCCGGTCATATTTTTTATTAACTTCACTAAACTATGAGGAACAGTCTTTACCTATAACTTCCCTTGACTGATATTCAATAAATTTGAAATATATTCAAAAATTTTATATCCTATATTTCAGAAGAAATTTTTAAATTAAAAAATATTTTTAATTTTCAAGGATTTTATATGTTAGATTTAAAAAAAATAAGAAATAATCCTAATGAAATAGAAGCTAAATTAAAAACTAAAGATCCTTCTATAGATATAAAAAGTTTATTACAATTAGATGAAGAAATAAGACAATTACAAACCAAATCTGAAGATTTAAAATCTAAAAAAAACAAATTTTCAAAACAAATTGGCAAAAAAAAAGAAGATCTTGCTGATTTAAAAAATGAAATGAAAATTCTTGGAGAACAAATAATACAATTAGATAAAAAAATTGATGAGTTAAAAAAACAATTAAATTATCTTCTATCTAATCTTCCAAACATACCTATGGATGATGTTCCTATCTCTTTATCAGCTAAAGATAATGTATGTATAAAAAAATTTAAAGAAAAAAAAGAGTTCTCTTTTCCTATAAAAAACCATTTAGAATTAAACAAAAATTTAAAATTATTCGATTTCATAAATTCTTCAAAAATAGCAGGAACAAACTGGCCTCTATATACAAACTTAGGAGCAAGATTAGAGTGGGCTCTTTTGAATTATATGATAGATACTCATATAAAAAATGGTTTTACACAAATTATCCCACCTATCTTATGTAGGGAAGAGATAATGTATGGATCAGGACAACTTCCTAAATTTGAAAAACAACTATTTAAACTAACAGATAAAGATTTTAATCTTTATCTAATACCTACAGCTGAAGTTGTTTTAAATGGAATTAACTACGATAAAATTTTAACAGAGGAAGAGCTACCTTTAAAATACGTATCATACACTCCCTGTTTCAGAAGAGAAGCAGGAGCAGCTGGAAAAAATGAAAGAGGATTAATTCGAACGCATCAATTCAATAAGGTAGAACTATTTTGTGTAACAAAACCAGAAGATAGCGAAAAAATCTTTTCTCTTATGTTAAAAAGTGCAGAAGAAGTACTTCAAGGTCTAGAGTTACATTATAAAAATATGCTATTAGTAACCTCTGATACCTCTTTTGCTGCTGCTAAAACTATAGACATAGAGGTATGGCTTCCAGGGCAAGATAGATATTATGAAGTCTCTTCGGTATCTAATTGCACAGATTTTCAATCTAGAAGATCTCTTACAAGGTATAAAAGTAAAAATAAAACAACTGAATACCTACATACCTTAAATGGATCCGGTGTTGCCACCTCTAGATTAATGGTAGCTATTCTTGAAAACAATCAACAAAAAGATGGTTCCGTTATAATACCAAAAGTGTTACATAAATATTTAGAAGATGAAATAGCTATTTTAAATGAAAAAAAAGGAATCAATATTTAAACTTATAAAAAAAAAGATAAGAAAAAAGATATTATCTTCTGAATTTTACAAAACAGAAAAACCTGAACATATAGTAGCAGCCATAGATGCTGCAAAAGAAACAGTTATTTTAAGTTTTATATTAATAATTATATTTACCCAAATAAATCTAACTCTTTTATCTATAAAAATGATATATTTTTCCTTTTTAATTAGTTTTGCTTTTTGGAAAATATGTCAAACAGCATTTATAAGTTGGATGAGATTAAATAAATTTCATAAAATTATAAAAGAAGAAAAATATGAAATAGAACATCATAGAGAAAATGAAAAAAAAGAATTAGAGACAATATATAAAGCAAAAGGATTTTCTGGAAAATTATTAGAAGATGTAGTTGATGTTTTAATGGCTGATGATAATAGACTCCTTCAAGTAATGATGGAAGAGGAAATGGGACTTGTTTTAAGAAGATATGAACATCCCTTAAAGCAAGCTATTTTTTCCGCTTTAGGAGTTTTATTTTCCTCAATGTTTTTGATATTTACATTAAATAAACCTTATGAATTCTTTTTTTTAGGAACATTTATTTTTGTATTAACTTCTCTTTATTCTAAAACAAATATCTCTTTTAAAATTATATGGAATCTAGCTATTTTAGCTTTAATAAGTATTATCTCCTTCTTTTCAATTAAATATTTTATGTTAACCTTATGAAACAAATAAGTTTTGATGAATTTTTTTTATCAGGAATGGAAGAGAGCATAAGCCCTTTTTTAACGGACAATTCAAAAAAATGGATAAAAAATTTAGGATTAAAAATTTCAATTTTCTCTGCTATCCTTTTCATCTTTTCTTTAATTTTTTTTAATATAAATAATATATTAAGCTACTTTCTAATCTCATTAATCTACTTTTCTGTAGGAATACCTGCTCTTCTCAGTACAATAGAAAACTTAAAAAAATTAGATATAAACATAAATGTTTTAATGACACTAGCTGCTATTATTGCAATCCTTCTAAAAAGGCCATTTGAAGGAGCTTTATTAATAGTTTTATTTGGAATATCTAATGCTTTAGAAAAAACTCTTTCCTATAAAACTAAAAGTGCTATACACCATTTAAATAAAATATCTCCCACTAAAGCTTATATTATACAAAACCTAACAGACAAAATTCTATCTGAAAAGATCGAAGAAGAAACAATCTTAAATTTTTCTATACATGAAAAATCTATTAAAGAGGTATCTATTGGAGATTATATCTTTATAAAAGCTGGAGAGATCATCCCATTAGATGGGGTAGTAATTGGAGGAATCTCATCTATCACTTTGGAACATTTGACAGGAGAAACTACTCCAATATTCACCAAAAAAAATGATCTTATCCCTGCTGGTTCTAGAAATTTAGATGGAATTCTGATCATCAAAGTTTTAAAAACAAGTTATGACTCTACTTTAAACCAAATAATAAAATTAATCTCCTCAGCTCAAAAGGCAAAACCTAAAATAGAAAAATTATTTGATAAAATAACTAAGAAATATGCCTCTTCTATTATCATATTTGCTTTTTTATTCTCTATTATAATACCTATCTTATTTTCAATCCCCTACTTTGGAATGAATGGATCTATCTATAGAGCTTTGACATTTTTAATAGCTGCTTCTCCCTGTGCTTTAATTATAGCTATCCCTGCAGCATATTTAAGCACTCTTAGCTCATGCACTAAAAGAGGAGTTATTTTAAAAGGAGGGGTAATCTTTGATACTCTTTACAACTGCAAAATAATAGCTTTTGATAAAACAGGAACTTTAACCAAAGCTTCTTTTGAATGTACAAACATCGATAAAATAGGAAAAGAAAAACATCCAGATATAAAAGAAGCTATTGCAATAGCTACAACCTTAGAAAAGGGTTCAACTCATCCTTTAGCTAAAGCCTTATTAAATTTAAAAAAAAAAGAAAAAAATTTTTTAAAAATTTTTATTAAAAATTTTAAATCGATACCTGGATATGGAATAACAGCAGATGTAAAAATAAAAAACAGTTATCAAAAAGTATTTTTAGGATTATCTGAATATATTGAAAAAAAACTTAGCAATGATCAAAAAGAAGATTTAAAAAAGATAAAAGAAGCAGCTTATAAGAAAGCTCAAACAATTTCAGTTTTATATGTAGATAAACAACTATTTGTATTTAGATTTTCAGATTCTATACGAACAAATGCAAAAAAAATTATCTCTACCTTAAAAAAGCAAAATAAACTAGAAGTGATCATGATAACAGGAGATAACAAAAATTCTGCAGATTTTGTGGCAAACACTCTTCAAATAGAAAAAGTTTTTTCTAATTTAAAACCTAAAGATAAACTTGATATAGTAGAAAAACTCTCTAAAGATAAAAATCTAGCTATGGTAGGAGATGGAATAAATGATGCTCCCTCTTTAGCTAGATCAAATATAGGCATCTCTTTAGGGAAAATAGGTAGCAAAACAGCGGTGGATGCTTCTGATATTATTTTAGTAAAGGATGATTTATCATCTCTTCCTTGGCTTTTTAAAAAAGCCAAAAAATTAAGATCTGTTGTGATACAAAATTTAATAGTTGCTTTATTTATAATCCTATTTGCCTCATCATTTGCTCTTTTTGGTCTAATACCTCTTTATTTAGCAGTACTTTTACATGAAGGAGGCACATTAATAGTTGGATTAAATAGTTTAAGGCTTTTAAAAAAATAAAAAAAATTTTTTACATAAAGCAACAGTTCTTTTTATAAAAAATGTGTTTTTAAGCCCTTTAAAACCAAGAGCATCTGAATAAAATTAAGCAGTCAAATGTTTTGATTGCTAAAAATTTTAAAATATTTTAAAATAATAAATAAAAAATGAATAGATCGCTAATTTTAAACAAATTAAATAAAGAAAATTTTATCAAAAATGAGAGATTGTTCTCTGTTTTATTTGAACTTATAAAATTATATATAAAAACAGAAAAACCTATAAGTTCTAACACCTTAAAATCCTCATCTTTTAATAATCTTAGCTCCGCTACTATAAGGAACTATTTTGCAAAACTAGAAAAACTTGGATATTTAAAACGTTCACATAGATCAGGAGGCAGAATACCTACCACTTTAGCATTAAGAGAGTTTGCTAATAACTGTTTAAAAGATTTAAAAATATCAGGAAAAGAAGAAAAAGAGATCTTTAAAAATTTAACCTCTAACTGCAAAAAATTAAAAAATTATTTGATGAATTCAGCAGAATTTCTAAGTAAAATAGGTAAATGCACTGTATTTTTAACCTTTCCACTATTGGAACAAGATTTTATAAGAGATATAAAACTATTAAAATTGTCTGATAACAATATCCTTTGCATAATAATAACTGACTTTGGACAAATTAAAACAGAAATTTTGAGTATTGAAGAAAACATATCCCCAGAAAATATAAAAAAAATAGAAAACTTTTTTTTATGGATGTTAAGCAAAAAATCAAATACTGAAATAGATGAAAAATCAAAAAAAATAGCTCAAAAACTATATAATGAAATAATGCTGAGATATGTTACATCCTTCTCTTCTGAATCTAAAAAAATATATAGAACGGGATTTTCTAATCTTTTAATTTATCCTGAATTTAAAGATCCAGTAATGTTATCAAACATACTCTCCCTTTTTGATGATGAAAAAAAAATAGATATATTTTTAAAAGAATCTATTAAATTAAACAGATTAACATCTTGGATAGGTGAAGAACTTTATCAATTAGGAAATTTAGCTACTAATTGTTGCATTATAGCTATCCCTTATAGAATAAACCATATTCCAATTGGAGCGATAGCAGTTCTTCTTCCAAAAAGAGTTAATTACAACAAAATTTTTACTGTTATGTCTATTTTTTCAAAAAAAATATCTAAAACACTTACTAAAAGCATTTATAAATTTAAAATTGATTTTAAAAATTTTTATGAAAATCAAAAAGAAGATTTTAAATATTCAATAATGTTAGAAGATAAAAGTAAAATTGAGGAAAAAAATGAAAGATAAAAAAATAAATATTTTAAAAAACAAAATATCAAAAATTCAAAAATCCTTAAATAAAAATGAAAAACCTGAAGAAATTAAAGATGAGCAAAAAAAAGTTAAAGATGAGCAAATAGATTACAAAGATAAATATTTTAGAGTATTAGCAGAACTCGAAAATATGAGAAAAAGAATGCAAAAAGAAAAACAGGAAACAATAAAATTTGCAATAGAAAATATAATTTGTGAATTTCTTCCAATATTAGATAATTTTGAAAATGCGATAAAATTTTCACAAACTACTTCTGAAGAGATAAAAACATGGGCAACAGGATTTAAAATGATACAATCTCAGTTTAAAGATCTTTTACATAATTATGGGGTTGTTTCTTTTCATTCTGAAGGAAATCAATTTGATCCCTCTTTTCATGAAGCTATGGAGATCTTAGAAACAGATGAACACCAAGATGGAACTATTTTAAAAGAATTTATAAAAGGATACAAAAATGAAAATAGGACAATACGTCCAGCTAAAGTAAAAGTAGCTAAAAACAAAAAAAATTTAAACAAAGAAGGTAATAATCATGAAAAAAAGTAAAAAAATTATAGGTATAGACCTAGGAACTACTAATTCCTGCGTATCAATTATGGAGGGTGGTTCTGCAAAAGTAATAGTCAATGCTGAAGGTTCCAATATAACACCTTCAGTAATTGCATATAAAGAAAATGAAAGATTTGTAGGAGCCAGAGCAAAAAGACAATCTATAACCAACCCAGAAAAAACTTTATATTCAACTAAACGTTTTATAGGTAGAAAATATGATGAAGTACAATCAGAAATTAAAACTGTACCTTACAAAGTTGTAAAAAATAAAAATGGAGATGCCGTATTTGAAATAGATAACAAAGAAATTACTCCTGAAGAAGCAGCAGCACAAATCCTTATGAAAATGAAAGAAACAGCTGAAAACTATCTTGGAGAAGAGATAGAAGAAGCAATAATTACTGTTCCAGCTTATTTTAATGATTCTCAAAGACAATCGACTAAAGATGCTGGAAGAATAGCAGGGTTAAATGTTAAAAGAATAATTCCTGAACCTACTGCTGCAGCATTAGCATATGGAATAGATAAACAAAAAGACAAAAAAATTGCTGTTTATGATTTAGGAGGAGGAACATTTGATATTTCTATATTAGAAATAGGAGATGGTGTATTTGAAGTGCTAGCAACAAATGGAGATACCCATTTAGGGGGGGATGACTTCGACAATCAAATAATCAAATGGTTATTAGAAGAATTTAAAAAGGAAAATGGAATAGATCTTTCAAAAGACAAAATGGCTCTTCAAAGGTTAAAAGATGCAGCAGAAAAAGCTAAAATAGAACTTTCAGGAACGCAAGAAACTGATATTAACCAACCATTTATCTCAATGGACAGTTCAGGCCCAAAACATCTACATATTAAGTTAACAAGAGCTAAGTTAGAAAGCCTTTGTCATGAGTTAATTGAAAGAACCAAACAACCTTGTGAAAAAGCATTAAAAGATTCTGGATTAACAAATGATCAAATAGATGATATTTTATTAGTTGGTGGGATGACTCGTATGCCAGCAGTTCAAAAAATGGTAAAAGAGATCTTTCAAAAAGATCCTCATAAAGGAATTAATCCTGATGAAGCTGTTGCTTGTGGAGCTGCTATCCAAGGAGGAATTATTGGTGGAGAAGTAAAAGATGTTCTTCTTTTAGATGTTATACCTCTTACTTTAGGAATAGAGACTTTAGGTAGTGTTATGACACCATTAATAGAAAGAAATACAACTATTCCAACAAAAAAAACACAAATATTTTCAACAGCATCAGATAATCAACCAGCGGTAACAATCCATGTATTACAAGGAGAAAGACCAATGGCTACTGATAATAAAACTATTGGAAGATTCGACCTTACTGGAATACCTCCTGCTCCTCGAGGAATGCCTCAGATAGAGGTAACTTTCGATGTAGATGCAAATGGAATTTTAAATGTATCAGCAATAGATAAAGCAACTGGTAAAAAACAATCTATAAAAATAGAAGCAAAATCTGGTCTTTCTGAAGAAGATATAAAAAAGAAAGTAAAAGAAGCAGAGCTTAACAAAGAACAAGATCAAAAGAAAAAAGAAGAAATAGAGATTAAAAATGAAGCTGACTCTTTATGTTTCAGAGCAGAAAAATCTTTAAAAGATTTTAAAGATAATATTTCAGCAGATTTAAAATCTGAAATAGAAAATAAGGTAGATGATTTAAAAAAAGCTATCAGTTCTAACGAAATTCCTCTAATAAAAGAAAAAATGAAAAATTTAAATGAAAGTATGCAAAAAATAGGTCCTCAAATGCAAAAAAAACAATCCGAATCTCCTAAATCTGAAACTCCTAAAGAGGAAAAAAACAAACCTGATATAGAAGAAGCTGATGCTGAAGTTATAAACGATAAAGAATAAAGAGGCAGCTTATAAAGCCTCTTTATTTTTAACACGACAAGACAAAATGTTTATTATAGAAGAAATTGCTAAAGAGAATATTTTTTTAAACATAACTGATTTTATTGATACAAAGAATATATTTATTTTATCTTTAGTTACAAAAGTTTTTCATGAAAAAATAAGTTCAAAAAAATTCTTTGATCAAAAAATAACAAAATATCTTAAAAAAAAAAATTTAGATGAAGCATTAGTTTTATCAAATTTTTCTTATTATAAAAGATTTAACTCTTGGAATTTACAAGAGATAATAAAAGAATATGCAATCATAGAAAATTTTAAAAAAGCTGAAGAAATAGCAAAGAAATTACCTGATAATACTAATGCTAAAGATTGGGCACTCGGAGAAATTGCCGAGGCATATGCAAGACAAGAAAAAATTAATAAAGCAACACAAACAGCAAACAAAATAACTTCTCCAACAATTAAACACACCATACTAGGCACCATCAAAAAAATTAACGAAACCAAAAAAATTAATTTCGAAGAACATGTAGAAAAAAGTACAGCTACCGCAGAGAAATCACCTAAGTCAAGTTTAATAATCAATAATGAACCCCCTCCCCATACTGATTCTTATAATAAATATACAGCATTAACTCTTAAGAATTTTGCTTTATATAAAAAAGCATTAGAATTAGGTAACATTTCTATCGAAGAGATTAAAAAGCAAGATTCTACAGAACTCTCCCATAAAATGCAAAATTTGGCATTAAAATACGCATATCATGAGAATCATTTTTCCCAAGCATTAATAATCACAGATGATATTCCTGATGAAAAAATTAAAAAAAATACTTTTCAAGTAATCTATATTCACCAACAAAATTTTAATCCTCAAGAAAACCCTAAAAACATACTTCAAGAATCCTCTGATGAAAATATTATACAAGCTGTATCTTTCTATATAGAAAAAATATCTATTCAAAATATAAATGCTTCGGGACAAGATATAACTAAACTATTAAAAATTTTTACAGCAGCAACAAACACTGCTAATGCAATTAAAGATCCAAAAACCAAAAATGAAAAAATTACAAAAATTTCAGAACACATAGGCAAACACTCATTACTTTTTTTACAATCTGATAAGCATAAAGCATTACAAATAGCAGAAAAAATTCCTGATCAAAATATAAAAAAAGAAGTTCTTGATTATATTAAATCAAAAACACCTTTTTGTCATAAAGCTATCGTATTATTTACATCTATTATCATTTCTCTTGTCATTACAGCATTTATATTTTATGGATTATTTATATTAGTCAGGAAAAACAATATCTTAAAAAAGATAAAATTTATAAATTTTATAAAAAATTCTCCATCATCATGTAAAATAATGATTGTATCAATTCCTTCTATTTGTTCTTTAATAACAACTTCTTTTTGCTCAAATTATCTTATTAAAAAAACCTTTTTATCAATCTAATAAAATCATTGTAAGTTATAAAAATAAAAAGCAATATCAACAAAATTATAAAAGGAATTATCAATTTTTCCATTGTTTTTGATTTAATAGGTTTCTTGGTTATCATTTCAACTATAGAAAATATGATATATCCCCCATCTAATACAGGTAGTGGTAAAAGATTAATAAATCCTAAATTTAAACTAATAACCCCTAACCAAAAAATAGCTTCTAATACTCCCAAACTCCAACTCGTTTTTACAACTTGAACAATACCTAAAGGACCTACTAGCCATTTAGGGCTTAATTTTCCTGAAATCAAAGAAAAAAGAGTATGCCATGTATCTAAAAAAGATTTATAAAAAAGAGAAAAAGGATTGATATTATATTTAACCATTTTATCTTTAATATTAGGAATTCCTAATATTAACTTTTTCTTTTCTTTTTCAAATAGCTCAAGAAGTTGTTTCCTCTCTTTAGAATTTTTTATCTCTTTTATTTTTTTTTGAAATGATAAAAATTCTTTATTTTCAATTCTAGATAAAAACTTTTCCATTTTAATAGGAAATACTGGATTTAAAAGATAGAGATCTTCAACTCTATTTTTTGATAAAACCAAATCAAAAATCTCTTTATTTTTAAAAGCTTTATCAAAATATTTATCTCCTTCTTTCCAAAAAATATCTTTATTATTTTGTCTTGCAACAATTATTAAAACAGCTCTCTTTTGAAATATTTTTAAAACACTATGGGAAGATGCAACATCTATTCCATTTATCTTTAAAATCTCATCTCCTTTTTCTAAATCAATACAATAAGGATTTCTTTTATCTATTTTAGGTTTATCCTCTTCATCAAAAAAATTTAATTTTCTAACAATTATTTTGTCTTCATTAAAAAAATAAGGGATAAAATAAAAATCTTTTAATTCTCCTTCCATATCTAATTCATATTTCCAATCCTCTATCTCATCTATTTCATCGGAAGATAATTTTAAATCTGACAGTTTTAAAAGAGGAATTTTACTATAAAAAATTTTATTATCTCTTTTTATTGTTAAAAAAACATTTTTTTCATTCACTAAATGAGAAAGATGTTTCAAAGAAAAGACTAGATCTCCATTAATCCACATTATCCTATCACCATTTTTAATATTACTATCTCTCATAGGAGATATTTTTAATATATTCTCAGGAGGTTTTTCATATATTAAAAAACTTGCTGGAGCTTTTATACCTATTGTAGAAAAGCCTTTAAATGATTTATCTAAATAGGTGGGGATTTCATAATTAAAAGGTTTTTTTAAATTTTTGTAATAATTTATTTTATTACCTTCAATACTGATTTTGTTTTTTTTTAAAACAGAAGCATAAAGAATATCTTTAAAACCTTGATATCTCTTATTATTATATTTTATTATCTCATCTCCAGCTCTTATCTCTTTTTCATAAAGATCTGAGGATTGATCTATCCATCCTATTTTTTTTGTATGCTCAGAAAAAGGTTTTTTTCTTCCTCCTACACTCCAAATAATAAAAAAAGCTAAAAAAGCAAATAAAAAATTAGAACAAGGCCCGGCAAAAGCTACTTTTATTCTATCTATAGGTTTTTTAGCAAAAAATCCATCTTTTATCTGATATGGCTCTTTTTTTCCTTTTTTTTCCATCCCTGCAATTTTTACAAATCCCCCAAAAGGAAAAATCCCTATCTGCCATCTAACACCTTTTTTTTGCCAAGAAAAAATAGCTTTTCCAAAACCTATAGAAAAAACCTCTACTTTCATTTTTAATCTTCTTGCCACAAAAAAATGGCCTAATTCATGTATAAAAACTAAAAAACCAAGTCCAATAATTGCTAAAATTATATAAACAATATTTTCTAACATTATATTTTTTCAGCTTCCTTTCTAGCTTTTTTATCTATTTCCAAAATTGCTTCTAAATCTATCACATCTTCAACTTGATGAAAAGATAATAATTTTTCTAATTTATAAGAGATATCTAACCAAGATATCTCTTTTTTTAAAAATCTATCTACTAAAACTTCATTAGCACTATTTAAATAGCATAACATGCTTTTTTTTATTTTTAATGCTTCATAAGCAAGAGATAATGCTTTAAATTTATTTAAATCTACTGGATAAAACTCCAGATAAACATTTTTTCTAAAATCAAAAGATCTGACCAACCCTTTCTCTCTTTTAGGATAATTTAAAGCATATTGTATAGGTAACGTCATATCTGGATAACCCATCTCAGCTTTTATAGAATGGTCTTTAAATTCAACAAAACTATGTATAATACTTTGAGGGTGTAAAGTAACTTCTATATTTTCAACATTAAATAAAAAAAAAGCTTCTATAACTTCCAATCCTTTATTCATCAAAGTAGATGAATCTACAGATATTTTTTTACCCATAGAATATGTTGGATGTTTTAAAGCCATCGCTGGTGTTATCTTATCCATCTCTTTTTTTGTAAATCTCCAAAAAGGACCACCTGATGATGTTAAAATAATTTTTTTAACATCTTTTATATTTTCTCCATTAATGCATTGAAAAATAGCGTTATGTTCGCTATCAACAGGTATGATAGTAGCTTTAAATTTTTTTGATAAAGAAGTTACCAGTTCTCCTGCACTTACTAAAATCTCTTTATTTGCAAGACCAACAGTTTTTCCCTTTTTAATAGCATCAATAATAGGAATAATACCTACATTACCACTCATTGCAGCCATTATAAAATCAGCTTCTACTAAAGCTGCCTCTCTTAATCCTTCTAATCCCGATACCACTTTAATATTTAATCTTTTTTTTAATTCCTTGGCTTTTTCTTCATCATAAACAGCGATTATTTTAGGCTTAAATTCATTAGCTTGAATTTCTAAAAGATCTATATTAGACTTAGCTGCTAAAGAAACTACTTTGAACTTATTAATAAAATTTTTAATTACTTTTAATGTATTCCTTCCAATAAATCCTGTGCTTCCTAATAAAACTATTTTTTTCATAAAAAAAAATTATCATTTCATCTAACAAAAAGTCAAAATTTTAAATTTTTTTTATATTTTCTTGAAAAAATTAATTTTTTTTAATATAATTGTTTTTAGTTATTATTAAACTTTGATTTTAAATTTTAATTAATAAGGAACAAAGTATGGATTTACCAGAAAAAAACAAAAAGCTTTTTAAAGATTTAGAAGAAGTAATTGCAAAAGCAATTAAAAAAGTAGGCGCAAGCAAAGAAAATGATTTATGCAAATATCTTCCAATAACAACTGGTGGATATATGCACCATTTTACATTAAAAAAAATGAAATGTAAAAATCCAAAAGAACTAGCTGATATAATATCTGAACATATAATTGAAAATGAACAACCAATTGCTGTGCCTCCAAAATCTAGAGCTCCTAGAGGATCTAGAAAACGTAAAGATCAACTTATTTTCACAAAAATGCAATTAGAAAGAATGCTAAACATAGCTAGGCTAGCAGGTGATCACGAAATTATCTCTGTTTTAAGTCCCAAAAAATCTTTAGCTGGATATAAAAGAGAACTGATCCAAATGATAAGACAGGAGAAAGTAGATCAAGAGCTTTGGAATGGTTATGTTGAAGCAATAAATGCAAAAAAAGCGATTGAAGAAAAAACAGAAGCTGTAAAAAAATAATTTATTTTTTTGCTTTTATTTTAATTATTTTTAATTAAGGGATGTTTTTTGTTTTATTCATTTTCTAAAATTTTTTTTAATTAGGTATAATTTATTTTTTACTTGCATAATCAATAAAAAAGTAGTATTATTTTTTTTCCACAATTTAAGGAAAACATGGAAAATAATAATAAACCTTTTGGAAAAATTAGATCTATTCTTTGGCCCATCCACACCTACGAATTAAAAAAATTACTTCCAATGTTTATTATGTTTTTCTTTATCTCTTTTAATTATACGATACTTAGAGATACAAAAGATAGTTTAATAGTAACAGCTCCTCATTCTGGTGCAGAGACTATCCCCTTTTTAAAAGTATGGGGTGTTATTCCATGCGCTATAATATTTATGGTAATCTTTGCAAAAATAAGCAATAAATTAAGTAAAAGAGCTCTTTTTAATGTAACACTAATTCCATTTTTAGCTTTTTTTGCTATTTTTGCATTTGCACTTTATCCTATAAGAGATTTAATCCATCCAAACAATCTTGCCGATAAACTTCAACAAATGCTACCACAAGGTTTCATGGGATTGATAGCTGTCTTTAGAAATTGGTCATTTTCTTTATTTTACATTTTATCTGAACTTTGGGGCAGTGTAGCTTTATCTCTACTATTCTGGGGATTTGCTAATGATATAATGAAAGTAACAGAAGCAAAAAGATTTTATTCTATTTTAGGGTTAGGAGCAAATTTAGCTCTTCTAGTATCTGGTCCTGCTATTGTTCTTGCTTCTAATATAAGCCAAAAACTGCCTCCTCATATCGATGCTTGGGGAGTCTCTTTAAATTATCTTATGACTATTGTAGTGATAGCAGGAGTAATTATTATAGGAATATACAACTGGATGCATAAATATGTATTAACAGATACAAGATTTTATAATCCCAATAAAGATGGGGCAAAGAAAAAAGAAAAACTTAAAATGAGTTTAAAAGAAAGCTTTTTATATCTTATAAAATCAAAATATTTAGGTCTTTTAGCAATACTAGTAATCTCTTATGGTCTTTGCATAAATATAGTAGAGGTTACCTGGAAAAACCAATTAAAACTACAATTCACAAATGGAAATGATTACAATACATTTATGGGAATTTTTTCTATGTCAACAGGTCTAATAACATCTTTTATGATGCTTTTTGTTGGAGGTAATGTTATCAGAAAATTTGGATGGGGTAAAACAGCTAAAATTACACCTATAATATTAGGAATTACAGGCTCTATATTTTTCTTATTTGTTATATTTAGAACTAAAATAACTCTTCTTTTATCATTAACAACATCCCCTCTTTTCATTACAGTGATATTAGGAGCAATACAAAATATTATGAGTAAATCTTCTAAATATTCTCTTTTTGATCCAACAAAAGAAATGGCTTATATTCCATTAGATGATGAATCAAAAGTAAAAGGAAAAGCTGCAGTAGATGTAGTTGCAGCAAGGTTAGGTAAAGGTGGAGGATCTATTTTACAACAAATTCTTATAGTCAATATTGGAACTTTAATTGTAGCAGCTCCATTTAATTTAGCAATATTAGTGATAGTAGTTGCTATTTGGTTATTTTCTGCTAATGCATTGAAAAAATTATTCTTAGAAAAAACTAAAGAACAAGAAGAGACAAAAATAGTTGCGCAAGAAATAACAAATTAAAATTTTTTCTTTTTTTTCTTTTTCTTTCTTTTTTTTAATTTATATTTAAAAGGTAAATCTGCATTTTTATTTGTAATAGCTTGAACTAGATGTCCAAAAATTACAGCTTGATTCAATGTCATTTTATTTAATGCTAATTCATTGATTTTTTTTTCTACCTTTAAAGAAAGGGTATCTATCTTTTCCTCATTATGCTTTAAATCATTATAACAAGCTGATTTTTCTGAAGGAGGTTTTGTTTCCATAATACTCTTTAAAAATGTAAAAACAATATGAAAAATTTTTTTTAAATGCAATAAAATTTTTCTAAAAATCATTAGGTGTCTATAAGATTAAAATGGCTTTTGGCCAAAATATTAAAAAAATAAAAAAGGCAAATAAAATTTATAAAAATTATTTTGCTTTAATAAGCTTCAAAATATCCTTTTAAAATTTTAAAAATGCAAAATAAGCTACAGATTTTTTCAAATCCATTCATTTTTTATTTTAAATCTCTAATCGAAAGAAAAAATTAATATTTATTCTTAGATTGTGTCTTTGCTAAATTAATAAATGAACTACAACATAGACTATTACAACAACAATATGAAAATAAAACCATAGAAGATGATACAACTGACATTGCTATAAAAGTTATAATTTTTATCCTTTTACTAAAATTTCTTAAAGCCACAAAAGATATTAATGAGTTAAATCCAAGTGTAACTAACATAAAAAAAGATGCAATTATTAAAATCATGGATAAACAACAACAACAAATAGGAACAATGTTTGTTGACTTTTTATTAGAAGAAAAAGGTGATTCGGTTAAAAATTTTGATTCTTTAGAAACTCTTATTTGATTCTCTTGTTTATTTTTTTGTGCATTTAATTTGTTTTCTCTTACGACAATTTTTTCACCACCGTTCTTCAAAGCCAAAGAGGAATCAAAAGTATTTACAGCATCTGTCATATAAAAACCCAGGGAAATTGCATGAAGATTTCTAAGCCATATCAAGTACCTCTAAAAGATATTTTTTGCTCCAACCTGCTTTGAGTCTTTTATTTGCTATTCCTGCTTTTGT
>LJUH01000041.1 GCA_001303765.1 Chlamydiae bacterium SM23_39 | reverse complement strand
CTGAAGTTATAAAAATTAATGGTCCAAGTTATAGAAGAAAAAACTTAAAAAAGGAGGTGATTAAAAATTAGAGTTTTTTTTATATTAAAACTCTGGAAAAAAGTTCGATATCCGTTCTGAATTTTACCCCGATATTGACGCAAAAAAAAAGCAAGCAAAAAATAATGCGTTATTAAAGAAATAGTTATGAAAATTTATAGAAATAATTAAAGTCTTTACACATATATCCCATTTTGGGTATATTTGGCGTAAAAGGTAAATAAATGAAACTCCTCAAATGGATAGGTTCTAGCAGAAAAGACCTTAAAAAATTCCCAAAGAAGGTGCAAGACATCATGGGTTTTGCTTTAAAGAGAGCGCAGGAAGGAAAGAATTATAAAAATACTAAGAGATTAAAGGGAATTAAAGCTATCGAAATAATAGAACGAGATAAAAGCGAGACATATAGAGCAGTATATACCACAGAAATGAAAAATATCATATGTGTACTGCATGTATTTCAAAAAAAATCCAAAAGAGGGATCAAAACCCCAATACAAGAAATTAACCTCATAAAACAACGGTTAAAAGAGATTAAAAAACTTAAACAGGTAGGTAAGAGATGAATATACAAGTAGAAGACAGTTCTGGCAACGTTTTTAAAGATTTAGGATTGCTTAATGCTGAAGCTCGATTAGCTAAAGCTGAAATAGCAAGCCAGATTTATGATTTGGTTGAAAAGAAGAGATTAACACAAGCTAAAGTAGCGAAATTACTAGATATCACCCAACCTAAGGTCTCATGTTTATTAAAGGGGAATTTACGAGGATTTTCTCTTGAAAGATTACTTCGATTTCTTAACATCTTAGGACAAGACGTAAAAATCTCAACCTCCCCTTCCAGATCAGGAATAGGACATATGACCGTTAAACCTAGCATCGCAGCGATGAGAAGGTAACTCCTTAATCTATCGATTCTGACCAATCTAAGACATGTTTAAGAGCCTTATTTACATAGCATCTTATTGCGTAAATTCAAAAAGTTTTCGTTATATAATTTGACCAGCAATTCCCGAAAGCAAATTTTTAATACGTGATTAAAAAAAAGTATTCGTAAACTTTGTACACTAAGAACTCGTTGTCATATTTTTATACCATTTTTTTTCATAATCCTCTGGTGACATATACCCTAAATAGGAATGTAATCTCTTTCTGTTATAAAAAATTTATATTTTTTCATTTCTTATAATTTTTCCGGGAATTGCTGTAAATAACTTAAAAAACTTTTAAAAAAATAATTTTTACTTTATTCTATAAAGAATAATTTTTATAAAAATGTTACTTTTACATGCTTCATTTGAAAAAGAAAATGTTTTAATTTGGGCAGAAAAGCAATTTACTCAGATCCCAAAAATATCAAAAAGAAATTATAAATCAAGAGAAGCTCCTCCCCCTATTCATCCTTTTAGCACAAAATCAGAACAACTTCTGCAAATACTTAATAAAAAATTAAAAGTTGAAAAAGATTGTTGTGATAAAGGATTGTTATGGCTTCCCTCTTTTCAAAAGACACCTCTCCCTTCAAACCCTATAATAGGACATATTCCTAAATCAAATGAAAAACTAAAATTATCACCATGGTTAGTATGGTTTTATTCTCTAAAAAAAGAAGAGATACTAAATTTATTTTTTCAATTTAGAAATACAAACATATTTTCTCCTGGAGTTTTTTTTGGTCCCTCTTTTTCTTATCTCAACAAAATATTTTTTTTTATTTTTTCTCTTATAATAAGACAAAAATATCTTCCATCTTTAAAAGTAGATAAATTTACTTTTAAATCTTTATGGTCTCCTATATTTTTAGGATTAGATAAGATCCGTTTAAATCAATTAGAAAAAGCAATGCCCTGCTTATGTAGATCATTAACATCTTCGATAAAACAAAAAAAAACTCCTACTTTTCATCCAAAAAAATATTTAATTCCTTTCATAACTAATATGATCGATTTTATAATTCGATTATCTTCAAAAAAAAATGTATTCAATACTACAAAAAATATTCATGATGAATGGATAAATAAATTAAAATCAAAAGATAACAACTTGAAATTTGATCTATTTAAAGGACAACTTTTTTTGGATACTGTAAAAGAATGGCAACAACCTATTAAAAACACCTCTATCTCCCCTTTTAAATTATGCTTAAGACTTGAAGAACCAGAAGAAAGTTATTCTATTAAAAAAAATATCGAAATAGCAAATTCTCTTTGGAAGGTAAACTATTTTATTCAAGCTTATGATGATCCTAGTTTATTGATAAATATAGAAGATATCTGGAATCCTAAGGGGCTCAAACGCAAGGTGCTAGATCGTTCAAATTTTAATACTCGTCAATTTATTTTAACATCTCTTGGAATGGCGCTTAGTATATGTCCCCATATAGAATCAAGTCTTCATAGTCATATTCCAACAGGATTTTCTTTAAATTCTAATGAAGTCATCACATTTCTCAAGGAATATATGGAAAAATTTGAAGAAATAGGAATAGGTGTTATCTCACCTAATTGGTGGAAAAAAGATAAAATAAATTTAAATGCAAAAGCTTTTATCGAAAGCTCTTTTATTAAAAAAAATAAATCTATCTGGGACAGTCTAAATATATCTTGGAATATCTATTTAGGAAATTCAAAATTATCGAGAGAAGAATTATTCCAATTAGCTTTATTAAAAGATCCTATTATTAAAATGCGAGGAGAATGGATTATTTTGAATAAAGAAGAATTAAATAAAGCTTTAAGACTTTTAGAAAAAAAATTTTGTCAACCTAAAAATCCTTTAGATTTACTAAATATTGCTAATGGAGTTTTTGAAAAAGAAAATATGATTCCAATTACAGAAATTAAAGCTAATGGATGGATAAAAGAATTCTTAGATACTATTAATGGAAAAGTTTCTTTAAAAATATTAAATGTTCCACAAAATTTTAAAGGTATTCTTCGCCCTTACCAAATTAGAGGGTATTCGTGGATATGTTTTTTACAAAAATGGCAACTTGGAGCATGTTTAGCTGATGATATGGGGTTAGGCAAAACTCCCCAAACTTTAGCTATGATAATGTATAATTGGGAAAAATCTAAAAAAACTAATCCCTTTTTACTCATCTGTCCTACTTCGTTGTTAGGTAATTGGAAAAGAGAAGTTGAAAAATTTACACCTCAATTATCAGTTCATATCCACCATGGATTAAACCGTAAAAAAGATAATTCTTTTATTAAGCATATAAAAAATAAAAAACTAGTAATCACCAGTTATGCTCTTTTACAACGTGATGAAAAATTCATTCAAAAAATAAAATGGGAAGGTATTATTTTAGATGAAGCTCAAAATATTAAAAATAAAAATACTAAACAAACAAAATCTGTTTATAAATTAGAAGGAAAATATCGTTTAGCTTTAACAGGAACTCCTATAGAAAATAGCATAGGAGATCTTTGGTCTATAATGCATTTCCTTAACCCTGGATATTTAGGTTCTTATGAAAAATTTAAAGATACTTTTTTTAAAGGTATTCATATAGAAAAAGATCCAGTTAAAACATCGACTTTAAAAGAATTAACAACTCCTTTAATTCTCAGACGTCTTAAAACAGATCGTACAATTATCTCTGATCTTCCTCAAAAAATAGAAATTAAAAACTATTGTGCTCTTACTTCTGAACAGATCTCTCTATACGAAAACGTTGTAGCTGATGCTAATGGATTTTTGGAAAAAGCTAAAGATATTGAAAGAAAAGGAATTATCATAGCAACTTTTTCTAAATTAAAACAAATCTGTAACCATCCTGTTAATTTTTTAAAAGACAACTCCTCTCTTGATAATCGATCTGGAAAACTCATTCGTCTTAAAGAATTACTTGAAGAAGTATATAGCATAAGAGATCATTGTTTAATATTTACCCAATACGCTGAAATGGGACATCTATTAAAAAAATTTATTGAAGGATTATATGGTGAAGAAGTTTTTTTCTTATATGGCCAAACATCAAAAAAAAATCGTGATTTTATGATTGAACAATTTCAAAAAGATCAAGGTCCTCTTATATTTATTTTATCTATTAAAGCTGGAGGAATCGGTCTTAATTTAACAAAGGCCAACAATGTATTTCATTTCGATCGTTGGTGGAATCCAGCTGTTGAAAATCAAGCAACAGACAGAGCTTTTAGAATTGGACAGAAAAAAAATGTACAGGTATATAAATTCATTTGTAGCGGTACTATTGAAGAGAGTATTGATGAATTAATTGAGGGTAAAAAAGAATTAGCTTCTAATATTATTGGAAAAGGAGAATCTTGGTTAACGGAATTATCAACAGATAGAATAAAAGAACTATGGAAATTAAGAAAATCTACTTTATAAAAAGGATGTTATATGTATTATAAACAAGCACCTATTAGAGTAAAAGGTGGTATAAAGCCAAAAAACAAAAGAAGTAATTTTTCTTCGAGTTGGTGGGGAAAACGTTGGATCGAAGCATTAGAGTCTTTCCAAGATACAGCTAGACTTGCTAGAGGAAGGTCATATGCTCGTAAAGGTCAAGTTTTATCGATACAAATCAACGATGGAGAGATTATTGCTAAAGTTCAAGGTTCTAGATCAAAACCTTATAAAGTAAATATTGAAGTAGAGACTTTTTCTCTACCAATATGGCATCAGGTTATTGAAATAATTTTAAAAAAAGCAATATATACTGCAAGTCTACTTTCAGGAAACTTACCAAAAGAGATAGAAGATATTTTTTCTGAAGAGAACTTAGCCTTTTTTCCTTCTCACCATCAAGATTTAAGAACAGATTGCACTTGTCCTGATTGGTCTAATCCTTGCAAACATATCTCTGCTGTTTTGTATTTGCTTAGTGAAGAATTCGATAGAGATCCTTTTTTACTATTTAAGATTCGAGGCTTAGACAAGAAGATGTTTTTTGAACTTTTAGAAAAAAAATCAAAATTACTAAAACCTACAAAAACAAAAGAATTTTTTATAGAACAAGAAAAACCTATTAGCTTGAATTTTAAAAATTTCTGGAATGGATTGTCTACTGATGAGCAATGGTTGAAAGATGGCTTTGAAAAACCTGAACATTCTGCATTATTAATAAAAAGTTTAAATAAGTTTCCCTTTTGGCAAGGAGAAAATAATTTTCAAGAAACATTAGAAAACATTTATGATCAAGCTACCGATTTTACTATTGAACTATTAAAAAAAGATCAATAATTTGTGTATTAAAGAAACACTATAATAAAAACACATTCGATCATAAAAAATAGTTTTCGAATGTTGCTCCCTACTTGTTATACTTTTTTATAGCCAGTAGATGGTTTAGTAAATTCAGGAGCTTGAGTAGGAATCGCATTAGGTAAAGTATAGGGTTCTGGTTCTAGCCCCTTACATATCTGATCTACTATTTTTCTCCATTTCTCTACAGTTTCTACAAAAAGAGGAGCAAACCTACAAAGAGCTGTTGACTCCACTCCTAACCCCATATCTAATACAGCATGCATAAGAATTAACTCTTCTTTAACAGCTACTCCTACACCTCCTCCAGCCATTTGTCCTCCTAACATAGATCCTTCCAATAATCTTTCATATAATTTTAAAAGTATTTTATCCTCTTTTGGTAATCCATCTAATAAAGGAGAATATAGATATAATCTATCTGAATTAGGTTCGTAGGTTAAATGAAGAGAAAATGTATTATCTATACCTAAAATACATGTATTATTTTCATCAAATACTAATTCCTGCAGTTTTAATTCTTTACCAAACTCTTTTAAATTAGCCTTTGCATTTTCATATGACATTAAAGCCTCCTTATACAATTAAAAAAGTTTCTTCTTTTTAAAGAGTACTATTAAATTATAAATAACACAAATAAAATTTGTAGAAAATATTTTTTCTTTTAAAAAATTTTTTTAAAAAAAATTTTTTTAAATTATTTCTAGTAAACAATAAAAATAATCTGTTACATTAAAAGTATTTTAATATGGAGGCAATTTTATGATACATTTTATCTATTCGATACTATGTTTTCTATTATTAACAGGATGTCAATCAAATAAAGAAGAATCATCTTGCCGTTTTTACGATGACGGAAAAGCTAAACCTACAGTTACCCTTATCCCAATAATAGATTCTACTTGTTATGATATACCATGGAGCTTATCTGAAGAATTTACCCATATGATAAAAAAAAATTTAATAAAAAATGGAAATATATATATTCCTCAAAATAATGAATTTATTTTATCTAGCACTATTAATCCTTTTAGCAATAACCTATCTTGGTTAAAAGATAAGACAGAAGATGAAGAATTTATAATACTGTTAGAACTAATAGAACATAAAGAAGTTCCTATTAGTAAAACAATGAAAAAAGCTATAAAACTGCCAGAATCAAAAAAGAGAGCTTATAATTTAGATATGGCTATGAGAATAAGAGTAATAGATGTTAGGAAAACTACTCCTAAAATAATTATGCAAGAAAAAATAGAGGATTCCTTTTATGTTCCCAATAATATTGAAAGGACCAATTATAATATAACAACATATGGTACCCATGAATATAAATCCTCACCTATGGGAAAAATACATAAAAAATTTTCTCAAAAATTAACTAAAAGGATAAGCGATTATATATCGATTGCAAAAAGTAGATAGATGAAATTTCCTACAGAAATCATTGTTTTTTTTTGTTTCTCTGTTTTAGCAATAATAATAGCTGCTAAATACAATTTTTTTTATATTGAAAGAGAAAAAAAGATTGATATCAATTTCAAGGAGTTATTTGTAGTCTTTTTTATATATTTTGGTAGTAATATCTTAATATATCCTTTAATCAATAAATTTATCTCTTCTAATATTATCTCTTCTTTTACATTAAATTTAATGGTTTTTATTGTATTCAGTATAATCATTTTTAAAAAAAAACTTTTTTTCAATCTCTCTAATCTAAAAAAAGATATAAAAGTCGGATTTTTTTCTTGTTTTTTAGCTTTTCCTATATTTATGTTTATATTTTCTATTATAAATTTTGTCATAGAAGAACTTTTTAAAATAAAAAATATACCTAATCAGGTTGCAATAGAATATTTAAAACACACATATAATACTCCCTATTTTTTTTTAGCAGTAATCATAATTATACTATTTGCTCCATTTATTGAAGAATTATTATTTAGAGGTTTTTTACAATCTTTCTTAAAAAATTATTTCTCATATAAAACTTCTATCTTTATAACTAGTTTTTTATTCTCTATTTTTCATTTTTCTAACTCTCAAAAAATCTCTAATATACCTATACTTATCACACTATTTTTTTTAGGATCTTTTTTAGGTTTTCTCTTTGAAAAACAAAAATCTTTAACCTCTCCAATAGTTTTACATGCTACATTTAATAGTTTAAATATTTTAAATTTTATTTTATTAAAAAAATATTTAGGAGTTTTTTGATGATAAGATCTTATGGTTTTTCAGATATTGGAACATCTAGATCTAAAAATGAAGATATTTTAACAATTTTAAAAAACCATAATTTTTTTATGGTAGCTGATGGGATGGGAGGACATAAAGCTGGAGAAGTAGCAGCAAGAGAAGCTACAGAAGAGATATGTAATTCAATATATACCAATATAAATATTAAAGAAGAACTTTCTCCAAAAATAATTTATAATCTCTTATATTTAGCAATAAGTAATGCCAATAAAAGAGTTTTTTCTTTAAGTAAAAAAAATAAATCATTTGATGGGATGGGAACAACATTATCTTGCTTACATCTAAGTAAAAATTCATTTACCTATGGTCATATAGGAGATAGTAGAATATATCTTTTTAGAAAAAATAGATTAAAGCAACTAACAAAAGATCATTCATTAATAAATATCTCAACACAAAAAAAAAATATTATAACAAAAGCTATTGGAACTTGTAGTTATGTACAACCAGAGATAAAGTCAAAAAAAATATTTTCTAAAGATATTTTTTTTATGTGTACAGATGGATTATCTGATTATATATCTTCTGATGAAATTATGAAAATATTAAAAAATAATAGCTCCCAAAAAAAAGCTGTTACAACTTTAATAGAGACAGCAAAAAAAAATGGAAGTAGTGATAATATTACAGCTATATTAATAGAAGTTTTATGAAAAATTATATCTATTTAGATAATAATGCTACCACTCAATTAGATAAAAAAGTACTAAAGACAATGTTAATAGATTTAAAAGGACCTCCTTATAATCCTTCAAGCATACATGCTTTTGGAAGAAAAGCTTTATCCCTTTTAATAGAATCTAAAAAAAAAATAGCTTCTTTATTAAAAATATATCCAGATGAAATAGTATTTACATCGGGAGGAACTGAAGCTGTTAATCTGCTCATTAATGGAATATACAAAAAAGGTCATATTATAACTACTGATATTGAACATCAATGTGTATATAATACTTTGTTAAATTTTCAAAAAAAAGGAACCCCAGTATCATTTTTAAAAACTGGGTTATTGGGTAAAGTAACTCCTAAACAGATAAAAGAAGCAATAAGAGAAGATACTTCTCTCATTATACTCTCAGCAGTAAATTCTGAAACAGGCATAAAAATAGATATGGAAGAGATCTCAGAGATAGCTTATGAAAAAAATATCTCTTTCATAATAGATGCTGTGCAATTATTAGGTAAAAGTTTTTTTACCATAAAAAAAAGTATGACAGGATTAGCATTTAGTGGGCATAAGATCCACGGACCAAAAGGAATAGGTTTTGCTTATATTAAAAAAAACTCAAATATAACTCCTCTTATCATAGGAGGAAAACAGGAAAACAATTTAAGAGCAGGAACTGAAAATTTATCTGGAATTTTAGGATTAACAAAAGCTATAGAATTATCCTATACAAACCTAACAAAAAACATAAAAAAAATAAAAAGATTAAGAGATCACTTTGAAAATTTTTTAGTTAAAAAATTAAATATCTCAATAATAGGAGAAGATAGAATATGTAATGTCTCAAACATGATTTTTAAAGATGTTGAAGCAGAAGATATGTTGATCCTTTTAGATCAAAAAAAAATATTAGCAAGCCATGGATCTGCTTGTGCAGCAGGATCAATATCTAGAGTTCTTTTAAATATGGGAATAAAAAGAGAGATAGCAAGATCTGCTATTAGATTTTCATTTAGTAGGTTTAATACATTTAAAGAAATAAAAAAAGCAGAAAAAGAGATAATAAGAATATATAAAAAATTATTGCTTTTTAAAAAATAGATGTTGATAATAACAATTTTTTGGAAATTAAATTGTAATTACTTCAATAAACTCCGTAATGTTACTAGATCATAGAGAAATAATAATCTTTTTTACATTAATATCTGATTAAATATCAATCACTTCACTTTTATGTTTTTGCAAATTTTTAATTATAACATGTTGTTTTGCTAAAATAGCACTATCTAAAGGTGTTAAATTGCTTTTATCCTTTTGATAAAGATTAGCTCCATTTTCAATAAGAATAACTGCTATTTCAGGAAAATTTCGAATAGAAAGTTGCAAAGGATGATATCCATTTTCTGATAATTTATTAGGCGATTCTCCAAAATTAATAAGATTTTTAACAATTTCTATTAATTTTTGTTTAGAAAAATTATTTTTAAAAAATGGATTTGTTAAAACTTCAACAATTGAAGGATTCGCAGCTTCATATTTAATAAATGTTTTTAATAAAGATGAATAATCTCCGATATCTGCATCTTTTAAAGCTTTAATATATTCTCTTCTATAAAAACAATTTGATTCAAGAATTTTATTAGGCCAATTAGCTGCTTTTCCATAAAGTGAGCATAAATATAAATCTCCTACAAATCTTGCATATCTACCATTCCCATTTTTAAAAGGATGAATTTGTGCTAATTTATGATGTATTCTAATACTTTGCTCTATGAATGTAAGAGAAGTATTATTATTATTGAGCCAGAATATTATATCTTTACAAAGATTGTGGATTTGTGTTGGGATTAAATAGAATTTAATACCAATATTACGCATAGGTCCTTTATAAAAATTTCCTGCCCAATTCCAAACCTTTCCAAACATATTATAGTGAATTTTTTTAAGCTCTTTTTCACAAAACCATTTAGAAGGAAACGACTTTTTATGAAAATATTTAGAATAGGCTAAAAGAATATTTTCCGCTTCTGCTGCATTTAATTGATTTCTCGTTTTTATCCAACCTAATTTCAATCCTTCTATATCTTCAAGAGGAGTAGCTTCTTCAGGAATGTTTAGATCAATCATTTAAATCCCAAATTTTTGATGTTTTTGAATCAATAAGTTTTTTTTGTTCTGCTTTTATTAAATCATTTATAGTATCTTTGGTAGGCAATTGATCTTCTAATGCCATGGTTCCTGAGATATACTTCAAGTTTTTTTTTGCAGCTAAATAAGCTTGATTTTTTATAATTTCATCAATAGGTATTGTTGGAATGATTACAAAAGATAAATTACATTTAAATCCAAGAAAAATTTTTTCTAATGTTTCAAGCGAAGGGATGACTTTTCCAGATTCTATTTTAGCAATATAAGATTGTGGTAATTTTACACGTTTGGCAAGCTGTTTTTGAGTCATCCTTAATCTTTTTCTTAAAGATTTTATTAAAGAGGTAGGATTTTTACATATAGCATCAGAAGGCATATTAGTTCCTATCTTTAACAAGTGATCTATGAATTGTTTCTCTGTCTCAAGCATACTTTTCCTCAAACTTTTATTTTTATAAATATATTTTTAGGTATATTTTTGTCAATAAATTATATCTTATAAGATATATTACTAGTGATTTTTTATATTTTAATAGATATATTTTTTATATAATCATTTAATTACCAAGTATTTGGTTGTTAAAAAATGTAATGGACCCAAAAAATTGGACAATAGTATAAGCTAATAATTTTCTTAAAAAAGGTTAAGCTCTAACTATGGAAATAGACCTTTGCTTAGTTAATTTATTTATTTTAAAGCATATATGAAAAATAATGAATCGTATGTTTTTTATATATTTTTAATAAAATATTTATAAAAACCTCAATATCGGATAAAATTCCATAGCAAAAATGGAAAAGTATTTATTGTAGATTATAAAGTATACTTATAGCTAATTGACATACTCCAACGACTAAAGTCATTTGGATTCTGGATTCAAACAATATTCGCCTGAAGGATCAGGTCTTACAATATCTAGCCCAAGAGAAGATGCCCCTTCTCTTAAATTATTTATAGCTGCATTAAC
>LJUH01000040.1 GCA_001303765.1 Chlamydiae bacterium SM23_39 | reverse complement strand
GTCCAAAAACGGGAAAAAAGTTACTTTTTCATATAAAAAATAAAAAAAATAACATCAGCTTTTTCTATTTTCTAAATTTTTCTAATTTCTATTTTTCATGAAATGTTCGGGTTAATAATTTCAAAAAAAATTTACGAATACTTTTTTTTAATCACGTATTAAAAATTTGCTTCCGGGAATGGCTGCTCAAAAATTAGGAATTTTAGGTTAAATAAATTTAATTTTTTTAATATATTTTCTTTTATTAGAATAATTTATATCACTATTTTTTTACTTAATGCGTTGTATATAAGTTGTTAAAATATTATGAAATAAATTTGTTCGATGGTTATTAGACAAATTTGTTCGATTCATATATAATTAAAAGAAAAGTAAAAAATGTATCCATTAAATGCTTATATAATTCATAACCAATTTATAAAAGGAATTGAAAATTTTATAAGACAAGACCCTCATTTAAATATATTATCACAACTGAAATATCAGCATTCAGCTGATTGGTGGAAAGAATTGAAATTAGATATTCCAGGTATCTATATTTTGACCGGAGGAAGGCAAATAGGAAAATCTATTTCATGTAAACTTTTAATAAAATATTGCTTACAAAAAAAACTATTTTCGAAAGATAGTATATTTTATTTACCATGTGATGAAATTTATGATGCAAAGCAATTAGGACAAACTATTAGATTTTTTTTGAATCAGGTTACTTCTAATTTTTTAATTATTATTGATGAAATAACTTTTGTTAAAAATTGGGATCGTGTTATTAAAGCACTAGCAGATGAGGGATGTTTTAAAAAAGGATTATGCTTATTAACTGGTTCAGATACTTTGATTTTAAAAGAAGCTGCTATGAGATTTCCTGGAAGACGAGGACAATCATCAAAAGTAGATTTTCATTTATATCCTTTATCTTTTTTTGAATATGTTAAATTGATTTCAAAAAAAGCAAATATTAATAATGAAAAACTTTTTGAATTGTTTAAAGATTATCTTGTTTGTGGAGGATATTTAAAAGCAATTAATGATTTTGCAAAGAATGGTAAAGTAAGTGAATCTACTTATTTTACATATGAACAATGGATTCGAGGAGACTTTTTAAAAAAGAATAAGAATGAAGAGATATTATTACAATTATTAAGAACAGTGCTTATTGTTGGTATTTCTCAAATTTCTTATTCTAGTTTAACTCAAAAAATAGGACTTATAAGCAAAGAGACTTGCATTGATTATACAAATCTTTTGCAAAGAATGGATATTCTGATGGATTTACAAGCTTACGATCAAACAAAAAACCAAGGCTTTCCACGTAAAGCTAGAAAATTTCATTTTTTAAATCCTTTTATTAACCATATTATTTTTCATTGGTTAAAAAGAGAAGGATATTTAAATTCAATAGAAAAGCTAAATTACAATAATCTTATTGAGAGTTGTGTTGCTAGCCATTGTAGAAGGTTTGGTAAAGCATATTATTTTAAGGGGATTGGTGAAATTGATATCATATATATTAAAGATAAATTTTTGCAAGCTATTGAAGTGAAATGGTCTGATAAGTTAAAATCAAATGATTTAAAAATGCTGAAACAATTCAAAAATAGCATTATATTAGGCAAATCTTTAAAAGATGGATTTATTGACAATATTAAAATCATGCCTGTTTATGAGTTTTTATATACTCTTAAATAAAAAAAATTGTAACTATTCAGCGATTTTTATGAAGAATCAATAAAATTTGGAAGCTGTCCTTCAAACAATAACTTTAAGCCATCAGAAGCTTTTATTCCTTGTTTTCGACATGTTGATAAATAACCTCTAATACGACAAAAAATATGAGCTCCTTTTAATGATCTAAAACATCCTGATATTTTTTGTTGTACTTTGGTCATCCTTAAATCATTTTCACCTAAGTTATTTGTAAAGGGAACTTTTGGATTTTCTATAAACCTTAAAACATCTTCTTCATATTTCATCAATCTCTCAAGAAGATTTCGGGATTTTGATTTTTTCTGTCTACCTCTTTTTCCAACTATTTTTGGAGGTTCTGGGCATTCTTTTTTTGCTTTTTCTAAAATTTTCTTATATTTTTCTTTTTCAATTTTTTTATTATCTTTCGATAAAGCTCCCCCTGATTTGATTACAGATTCATTAAGGGTTATGAGAAATTCTTTCATTTCTTTGGCCCATTGTTGATTCTCTTGTTCCATTGCTCTTTCTAATTCTCTAAGATGATGGGAATTACAAAGAGAATGACTACATTTGTAATTGTAATAAGCTTTCCAATGATCATGATATAAAACCCCTGAAAAATAAGGGATGATTCCTATATCATTCATTGCTTCAGAACCTCTTTTATCATGAGGATAAAAATGAGTCCACAGATCACTAGAGGCAGTATGTAACCATTTGCGTTTCCCATCGATATTAATACCTGTTTCATCTGAGTGCATAACATCTGATTTACAAAGTTGCTTTTTGACTGTCTCTTCGAATAATTCTAAATGTTCATAAGCTTCTTCATTGAAATTAAAAATACTTCCAGAGCTGATGGGAATATTCATCTGTTCTATAAAGTGATCTTGTATCTTATTATAAGGCAGTAATTGAAATTGTGACATATAAACAGCATGAGCCTTTATACTATTTCCATATTGAATATCTTTTGTAACACCTTGGGGAAAAAGAGCTACATATCTTTTCCCTTTAGAATTTTCTAAAATTTGTGCTCTATATTCTGTTACAATTTTTTTGATTTCAATATCCACTATTTGTCTACTTTCATAACCCACTTCTTTATATTCTCCTGGAGGAAGAATAGTTTGGTCTATTTTCAATATCTTGATTCTATCTGGATTTTTTACTTTTTCTAATCGATATCCTTTGTGACCATTTTGACCTCCTCTTTGTTTGTTACTACTGCTTTGTTTACGTTTTCTATTGGGATCCATAGATGGTGGTATACTACTATTTGGAGCTATTCAAGTTTACTCGGTTTACTAAAGTAGTGACAACGAATATCAAAAGTTCTATAGATGCTTTTAAAGCTGTAGAAATTCTCTTTTCTTTTTTTAACATCTTTCGAATGTTCTTGATAGAATCATTTATATCAATAGATTGAATATTCATTATGTTTTTTAAAATTTTTAGTAACTTCTAAATATTGTACTAGAAGTTACTAAAAAAAAAATAATATAGCAAAAAAATTTTGAAAAATAGTTGAAAATTATCAAAAAGGCTGAATAGTTACAAAAAATTTTAATTTAAAATCGAAAGTTAAGAGAGATTTTATATTGATTTTTTGATAAAATAAAAAATTTTTTTAGAAAAAAATTATGTTTATTTAGTTATTTTCTAAGAGTCCAAGTATATTTTAGAAAATTTCTCTAATCCCTATGTTTTTTTATTGAAAAAAAATAGAGATTGCTTGAATGTATAATAAGTTATATTAAAAAAAGGAGAGAAAAATGAATTTTATACATTTAGCAGGTCATTTAGGAGCAGATCCTGAGGTTAGATTTACCTCTACAGGTCAAAAAGTAACAACTCTTAGAGTAGCAGCTAGGGTTAGAAGATCGAATGCTGATGATACTATTTGGTGGAGAGTTACTATTTGGGGAGAGCAATTCGATAAGATGATAAGTTATTTCAAAAAGGGAAGCGCTATTATTGTTATGGGAGAAATGAGTAAGCCTGAAATATTTACAGATAGAGAAGGACATCCTCAAATTTCACTATCTGTTACAGCTTCTAATATCATGTTTAGTCCTTTTGGAAGGAGTGATCGCTCTTCAACAGGTTTTGATAAATTTCCTAATGTTAAGAAAGAAGAGGAAAATGTTGATGAAAATACTGAAGAAATATCTGAAAATGAAGAGGAATATGCAACTTTTGCTTCAGGGGAAGGAGATATGAAAGATAATATTAATGATGATGATATTCCATTTTAAAAAAGAGAAGAAATTATGAATATAGAATCTAAATTAAGATTTTCTGAAAGATCCTTTTCAGAATGTTTGATTATCCCTTTTTTTGAAGATAAGGTTCCTGAGATAGCTGCAGATATTGATATAGATAAAAGATGGATGGTTTCTATAGAGAATAAAGATTTTTTTGGTAAAAAAAAAGAGCTTTCGCTTTTATATGTTAATGGAGAAAAAGAAAAAAGAGTATTGCTTTTAGGGTTGGGAAAAAAAGAAGATATAAATTTAGAATCTATAATAACTTGTTTTTCTGAGGGAATAAAAAGATGTCAAAGCTTGAAAATAGATAATATATCTATAGCTTTTCCTAAGAAATGTGAGGTAAAAGATTTATATAGAATTTTGTTGGAATCAATTTTTTTATCTAATTACTTATATCACAAATTAAAAAGAGATTCATTGAAAGATGAAAAAGTTAAATTAATAGAAAAAGTAGAAATTATTGGAGTCAAAGAAGATAAAGAATTAATAGAAAAAATAAAGACTTTAACTATTAGTGTTAATTTAGTAAGAGATTTAGTTAATAATAATGCAGATGATACAACTCCTAAAAGATTGGCAGATCTTGCAGAAGAATTTTCAAAAATATCTAAAAAAATAAAAACAACGGTTTTTGATAAAAAGAGAATAGAAAAAGAGAAGATGGGGCTTATTCAAGCTGTAAATAAAGGATCTCCTAGAGAACCTTATTTTATTGTTTTAGATTATACATCTAAAAAATCTAATGATAGAACAGTTTTGATTGGAAAAGGGATAACCTATGATACTGGAGGACTTAGTTTAAAACCTACAACTAGCATGGAGACTATGAAATCAGATATGTCTGGAGCAGGAGTAGTTTTAGGTGTTATTTATGCAGTAGCTATGTTGGATTTAGATATTAATATTACAGGAATAATTCCTGCAACAGAAAATGCTATTGATGGGAAGAGTTATAAGCCAGGAGATGTATATATAAGTTATTCTGGGAAAAGTGTTGAAGTTGAAAATACAGATGCTGAGGGAAGACTTATTTTAGCTGATGCAATAACTTATGCTGTTAAAAAATTAAATCCTAGTAGAATAATCGATATAGCTACTCTTACAGGTGCTATATCAATAGCTTTAGGAGAAGAGATAGCGGGTGTTTTTTCTAATGATGATAAGATATGGAAGATGATAAAAAAGTCAGCAGAAAGTACGGGAGAGAAAGTTTGGAGGATGCCTCTTTATGATGGATATAGGGAAAAGTTAAACTCACGGATAGCAGATATAAAAAATGTGGGAGGTAAAGAAGCAGGAGCTATTACTGGAGCTCTTTTTTTAAAAGAATTTACAGAAGATATCCCATGGATGCATTTAGATATAGGGGGTTGTGCTTATTATAAAAAACCAAAAGGATTATTTTCTTATTTTGCAACAGGATTTGGAGTAAGACTTATTTTTGATTTTTTAGAAAAATTAAAAAATGAAATATAGATGGATAGTTTCTTCTTCCGAAGATAAAGTATCTCTTCTTTTTTTTATAAAAAAAAGAATAAAATTTTCTAATAGGAAGACTAAGAATTTGATAGAAAAAGGGATATGTAAGATTAATGATAAAGTTGAATGTTTTTCTTCTTCTAAATTAAAAGTAGGAGATCTTGTAAGTATAGAAAAAAACTGGGAAGAATATATAGAAGAGATTAAAAATAATCCTGTAGTTTTGTATGAAGATAGTTTTTTTATTTTTGTAAACAAACCTTGTAATTTTTTATCTGAAGATTTAATAAAAAAAGATTTTAAAAGTTGTTTATTGGTTAATAGATTAGATAAAGAGACATCAGGTATTTTAATTCTTGCTAAAACAGTTGATACTAAAAATAGGATGATACAGATTTTTTTAAAGAAAAAAATAAAAAAGACATATTTAGCAATAGTTGATAGAAGAATAAAAAATAATAAAGGAAAAATAGAATGTTTTTTAAAAAAAAATGAAAATATTAAAGGAAAAATTATTTTTAATCCATCTGTCAATAGTAAAAAATATTCTTTAACATATTATGAAGTTATAAAAAGATATGATAAATATAGTTTTATAAAATGTTTTCCTGTTACAGGGAAAACACATCAGATAAGAGTACATATGTTAAAAATAGGTCATCCTATTTTAGGCGATTATAAATATAATCAAAAATTTTTTTATCCTTATTATGTTTCTAAGCTTATGCTTCATAGTAGAAAAATAGAGTTTATACATCCTTTTTTAAAAAAGAAAATAAAAGTTGTTTCTTTGATACCTGATTATTTTAAAGAGTTTATTTAATGAATATATTAATTGTTAAGACATCTTCTTATGGCGATATAATTCAAACTTTTGATGTTTTGTGTTATTTAAAAAAAATATTTCCAGAAGTTAATATAGATTGGGTAGCATCAAAAAAATGTTTTGATTTAGTTAAATCGCATCCCTATGTAAGAAAAGTATATTATTTTGATAATATTTTTAATGTAAAATTTATAAAAAAGATAAGAAAGAATAAATATGATGTTATTTTTGATCTTCAGGGTAATTGTAAGTCTGGTATAATAACTTTTTTTTCTAAAGGGTTAGATAAAGTAGGTTTTTCATATAAAAATATTGCTGAATGGCCTAATCTTTTGTTTACTAATTTTAAAGTTGAAGTGGATTGTATTAAAAATATAAGAGAACAGTATTTGGAATTGATAAAAAAATATTTTAATAAAAATATTTTAGTAGAGAATGATGTTTTATTAAAAATTTTGCCTGAAGAAAAAAAAGAGATAGATGATATTTTGAATAATAAAAATATCAAGATGAAGAAAAAGATTTTGATAGCACCATATTCTAAATGGGGTAATAAAGAGATGGATAAAACTTCTTTATTAACATTTTTAAAAAAAATAGATTCTTGTTTTGATGTTTTTTATTTTTTTGTATGGGGAAATGATGAAGAGAAAAAAAAATCATTTGCTCTTCATGATAATTTTAAAAAAAATAGTATTATTTTAAAAAAATCAACATTTGGTTTTTTACAACATTTTATAAAAAATTTAGATATTGTAATATCTGTAGATTCTTGTATCTTACATCTTTCTTCTAATTTGAAAAATGTTAAATTGTTGGGTATTTTTGGACCTACCTCTAAAGAGGTGTATATGCCTATAGGAGAAAATTGTTTTTCATATCAAGGTATATGTCCTAGAAAGATAAGATATAAAAAAAGATGTTCTTATCTTAGAAATTGTAAAGATGGAAGATGTATGAAAGATATAAAGGGAGAAGAGCTTTTTTATTTTTTTAAAAGTTGCTTTTTTTCATCTGAGAAAAATTAAAATCTTTTAAAGAATACAATTTTTGGAAGTAGATTATATATAAATATCTTATGTTGAATTTGGAATAAATTAACATTAAAAAAATGAATGTATTAAAAATTTTAATAAAAAATAATACTAATTCTAAAAAATATTGATTAAAAAAATTTTAATTTTTATTTAACCTTAAGAAAATCTAAAAATTTTTTTTAATATATAATTTTTATAATTAGTGTAGAAATATTTTTAATTGCTTTTTCTATGGGTTTTTTAAGTTTATTTATGGTATAATTTTTTAGGAATTAATAAAGAGCAAATATGTCTTTACAAACGCTGCCGATAAAATTAACTACTAATATAGAAGTAGAAAAAATATCAGATAAAACCTTCCCAAAATCAGCAAAAAAATCTAAAAAAAAATCATTTCATAAGGTTGATCTGAGAAAAATAGAGCATAAAGTAGGGATGTATAGCCAAGAAGTTTTGAAAGTTTATCAAGAAATGCCTCCATCTGAAAAGGAGAGAAAAGATTTACTAGAAAATAAAAAATTATCTGTAAAAGGAGCAAACCGAATACCCGATTATTATGAAAAAGCAAAAATAGAAACAGAAAAATTGGATGAAGATAAATCACAACATCTATTAAAAATAGAGGAAAGCAAAAAAAAATTAGAGTCTTTAAAAATAGATAAATTTAATTCTCAACAAATTATAAATTCACGTGAAAATTCTATAAGGAAGCATGAAAAAGAAATTGTAGAATTGCAGGAAGAATTAAAGAGAAAAAATAGCAAATTAAAGGAAAATGAAGAAGAAGAAAAAAATTTAGAGGTTGCAAAGCAATCATATGAAAATCTTTTAAAAGAAGAATCAGAGGATAAAGAAGAAAATGAGGAAAGGAAAAAAGAACTAGAGAATTATAAAAGAAAAATTGAAGAAATAAAACAACAACAACAAGAACTCAAAAAACAAATTGAAAATGATAAGCAACAACAATCGGAAGAAGAAAAACAAATTAAGAGGCAAATAGAAAACCTTCGGGAAGATATAGAAGATAACATTTCCAAAAAAGAAAAAATTATTCGAAGTATAGAAGAAATCGATAAGAATATAGAAGAATGTAAAGCAGAAATTGAAAAACTTGAAGAGGAATTAAAGGAATGGGAAGTTCCTTCTGAAGCTTTGCATAAGATTTTAGGTGGAGCAATAGGAGGAGGCTTAGGAGTTGCAGCCGCAGCCGGAGTAGGAGCAGCAGCAGGAGCAGCGGGTGGTGCAGGGATAGGAGCTATTTTTGGAAACCCTATTTTAGGAGTCGGCATTGGAGGAATAGTAGGATCAGGAATTGGAGCTATTACAGGTTTAGTTGGGGGAGCAATTGGAGGTGTTGTTATTGGAGATGTCGTTCTATATAAAAAAATTACTAATAAGACAAATTATCAAAAGTTTTTTTCGAAAGAAAATCAAAAAAAACTAGAAAACTACAATTTATTTATCAGAGATCATATTGAAGACTTAAAGGAATTTACTTATGTTAACATGACAACTGGAGAGACGGAAATAATTAACATTCCTATTAGAGATGCCAAAAATAAAAAGATTTATGAGCAAACTTATATTGAATTAAATCCTAAATGTCACATAGACAAAAAAAATTTATATTATGATTATGATTTTCATCCAAAATTATGGAAAAAATTACAAAATCTTCTTGAAAAAGAGTTCGATAAAAATATTCTCAAATGTATAAAAGAGGTAACTGTTATGCAAAGAGAATCGAGAGAGAAAGTTCTCAATATTATAGAAGATGAAATAAATCTTTTAAAAGTTACAAAAAAAATTACTAAAAATCAAGCCGAAATAATATTAAAAAAAATAAAACAAATTAGAAAAACAGAAAAAAAAGAATTAGAGAAATTTGATAATATTTTAACAAAGAAGTTGAAAGATGAAGATAAAAACGAAGAGCTTGAAATTTTTGAAGAGTATAATTGTAAGTTAAAAGAAAATGCTTTATACTTGAAGAATCCAAAAGTTGACAAAAAAGATAAAGAAGAAATTATTGAGATAACAAAAATATAAAAATTTTTATTTAAGGAGAAAAAGATGACTATACCTTCACTGGAAAGATATGAATTGAAATATGGCACACAAGCTATAGAAAAATTAAAAACAGAATTAAAAGAGAAATCTGAGGAAATTTTATCCTATCAGCAAAAGATACAAAAAAGCAAAAATTGGGCCAAAAAAACATCAAAAAAAAATTTAAAAAAGGGATTATTAGAACCAATTGAAAATTATCAAAACCTAATCAAGAATTGTGAGAAAAGGCTTAACCAAATTCCTGGGGAGATAAAGTACCTAGAAGAAAATGGTACAGAAATGGAAGTAAAGTCCTGGTTTCTTACAGATATATCAAAAACTGATTTAATAAAATTTGTAAGAACGCTGCAAAATAAAAAAATTTTTGAAAACTGTTGTAAAAAAGATAAAATTCCAGTATACAAATTTTTTAACTCAACTACTGAGGGAGGACTGAGTCTTTTAGAAGAGAAGAATTTAAAAAGAGAATTACGAATACATTTTTTTCAATTAGAAAAAGGACATCTCAAAGAGAAGTTAGAAGAATATTGGGAGGAAAAAATAGTAGATTTAAATCCTTCGAGATATCCTGAATTGACAAAAGAGGTAGAAAAGAAAGAGAATAAAGTAAATACAAAAGAAAAAACGCATGAAGTTTTTAAAAAGCATAAAAAAGGAATAAAAAAAATTGGAAAATGGATTCATATAAATAAAAAACAAATAATTTATATTACAGGAATAGGTGTTATTACTGTTGTAGCTATTGGTAGTTTAGTTTTAGTGGGAGGCATTTTTTGCTTATTAAAGATAGTTTAAGAAGATTTTTGAGAAAGAATATACAAAAGCAAAATGTCTTAGACAAAACTTGACTTTACATACATTTTTTTTCATCACTTTTTTCTGTCCAATGCTGCTTATATACTAATGCTACTTAAAAATGGGAATTTTCAAAAAATTTAAAAATTTTCTTTATATTTATTTTTGATTTTTGTAAAAAAGTTTTTAAACATAAAAAACAA
>LJUH01000039.1 GCA_001303765.1 Chlamydiae bacterium SM23_39 | reverse complement strand
ATATTTTATATTTTTTTTTCCTATTACTAATAATTAGATATCAGAAAAAGAATTTTTTAATATTTTATATCTTTAGTTTCAATTTTTTTTAAAACAGCTTCCATTTCTTTAAATGCTTTTCTAATTTTATGGAAATAATAACCTAATTTATAACCTTTCTTACAATTAGTAAAGAGCATAAAATCATTATCAGCATCTCCTACTACAATAATAGTATATCCTCTATTGCCACTTATAACAATATCTTTCAATTCCCCTTGTTCTAATCCATGACTAATTTTCTCTCCTAATGAGATTAATGTAGCTGGACTTGCGCTATAAATATCCGTAGTAACATCAGCAGTTTCAGAACTAGCAATTCTTAATCCTGTTTTAGACACAATAGCAGTACCCTCTAAATCAGTAGAACTCTCTAGTTGTTCTAACGATCGCATTAATTCATCTAAAATATCTTGACTTATTTCAATTTCAAAGCCTTTAGCTTGTTCCAATTATAACACCTCAATTATGATAATAATAATTTTTGATAATTTAAATGTTTTTTACATGAAAACTTCTCAATTCCTTTAAAAACACCGGATCTCCTTTCTTGATTACAATATCTTTAATTTCAATTCCCACGATCACAGCTCCTTTAGTACCAAATGTATTTAAAACTGTTGTAAAAGGAGATTCTAATTTCTTTCCTACAATTTTTTTAGCCCCAATAGCACTTTGAGCTAAACCCATACAAATTATACCTTGAGGATGTTCTGGGTTTTTAATGACGCCCTTTTTAATCTTATATTTATAAAATAATGGAGATTTATCATAGATCTTTAATAGATCTGCTGATCCTAAGATCCTTAAAGTGGTTGGGGGTAGATCTAATCGACTGATAAGCAAAATAGCGTTTTTCTTTCTTATTAAAACTTTATCTTTTAATATAATTATAGCTTTAAAACTTTTATCTTTATTAGAAACTGATTTTTGAATCTTTCTTCCCTCTATTTCATCAAAGGGATAAATATTGCCTGTAATCGTTAACATTCCTATGGTAATATGAACTTGAGTGCCAAAACGAGTATTTGGTTTAAATAAACTATTATTATTCACTTTTACACCAATTATATTGCAATATTCAAAAGCATTTGGATTATTTGTAACATAACAACCGCGATATACTTTCTTAACATCTATCCCCTTAATGTTAATCCCTACTCGATCACCTGCCTTTGCAAAATCAACATTTTGATGAAAAATTTGAATACTTTTAACTCTACCTGAAGATTTGATAGGTAAAATTTCTATATTTTGATTTAATCTTAATGTTCCACTTAATATTGTTCCAGTTAATACCGCTCCTATACCTTTAATTGGAAAATGGTGATCAATAGGTATTATAAGATCTCCATCAATAATACGTTTAATCTCTAAAGAATTTACTTTTTCTAAGATTCCTTTCTTTAATGCTTCAAAACCAACTTTATTTTTTGCTGAAACTGCATATATTGGGACATTTGAACCAAAAGAAGTTGAATCAAAAAAATCTCTTGTTTTTTTTATTTCTTCATCAACATCTTTTTTAAAAAGATCGATTTTATTAAGAATAACTATAACATCTTTAATTCTGAGTGATTCAACCATAATGAGATGTTCTCCAGTTTGAACTTGAGGACCTTTATTTATATCTATGACAATTATAGCAATATCAATAATCTCAACTGAAGATGCACTAATTTTTATTAAATCAGCATGACCTGGACCATCTACTAATGTAACAAGATATTTATCTAGTAAAAAACTGGTAAATCCTAAATCAATAGTAATACCTCTCTCTTTACTTTGGGGATGGGCATCGATACCTGCTGTTGAGATGATTTCTGATAATACCTCTGCAATAGCTGTTTTACCAGAGTCTATATGACCAAATAAACCGATATGTATAGGATTTTTTTTTTCAATTTGCATCTCTTATTACTAAAAAAAAAATTAAAAATAAATACATTATTATTGTCATATTCTCTCTCTTTAAAGAAATAGCATGAATATTGATAAATAATTCTTTTAAATATTGGACTCTAATAAAATTATAATTAAAGTTTTATATTTCTAATAATAAAGAATATTATAATATTTTAAACGTGGAACTTATGCCTAAATTTTGTCCGTACTGTGGCAATCCTGTAAAAGAAACAGATAAGTTTTGCATCATCTGTGGTAAACCTCTTCTTACAGATATACCAAAACCAGTAAAAAAACCCGAAATAAAGGAATCTAAGACAAAAGAAGAAGAAATAAAGGTTGAGGAAAAAGCTGAAGAAAAACGATTAGAAGAAGAGCAAGAGATTGATGAAGAAGTAAAAAAAGATAAAGTAAAGAAAAAATCAAAAAAAAGAGAGAAAGAAGAAGTTAAACCTTTACCTGAAGAAGTAAAAGAGCAAATGATCTATTATATTGAATATAACGATATCCAGTTAAACAAAAAAGTTCTTGCAGATAAATTAAAAGAAATTTCAAATTTAACTAAAGATCCTAAATATGACTATGAAACTGACTTTAAGAAGCAAATTAATATTAAACTAGAAGCAATTAAAACACTTATTGAAGAGTTAAAGCAAAATGAAAGCGTTATCAAACAAAATCTAGAAGAACCTTTTATAGTTCAACGGATTTCTAATGATATTGAAACCAAAACATTTCAATTAGAGAATTTATCACGAGAACATAAATTACACAAAGTAGACAAAGAAACATTTGAAAGATTAAAAGAAAAATATAAACAAGAAAAATCAGAATTAGAAAGTCAAAAAGATGATCTAATAGAAGGTATGAAATTATGGATTCAAGATTTGAAATTAGAAAAGGTAGAAATTTCTAGTGAGAGGAAACTTAACAAGGGACGATTTCATGCGAAAGAAATTTCAGAAGAAGATTTCGACAAGAATGATAAGGATTTTGACTTAAAATTAAAAAAAATTGATATAAAAATCAAAACATTAGAAGAATTAACAAAATAAAATTGATAAAATATAATTATCACATTATATTTTCATCCTCTATACCTATGAGAAATAAAATAATCGCAATAATAATTCTTCTTATTGCAATATCTCTTTTAACAGTTGGTTTGATTCTCCGTCAACAGATTTTAATTGATCAATTTTATGAAAAAATGGCAATTATTCCTTAAAGCTCCCATTTTCCTTTTTTCATAGTAAGGGTATTATCTAGAAAGCCTTTTTTTTGAAAAACCTTCTCTTGTGCCTTTCTAAATTTATTAGATTTATTATAGTGTGCTTTGCAAAGATAAACTCTATGGTTTGAATTTTCTTTATACTTTAAGCCAGCCTTCTCAATATAAATTTTCCAAGCATTTTCTGAAAGAGAACGAATAGCATTTTCTTTGCAATTTATTATTGAACATTTTCTTGTTTTAGCAGATCTAACTAAATCTTTTTTATCTCTAATTTCTTTAGGAAGCTTCATGATAAAAACTTGCTAAAAACTTTTTTAGAATATAATATTATGATTTCTAAATAATTTATGGCTTAAAATTTTTGTCATACCATATGGATACAAATGAATTGATTTTTAACGAAAATCTGATAAGAAAGAAAATTTACTCATATAATTCTCCTTTGAGACTTACTTTAGAAGATGATTTTTTTACAAAGGCAGCAATTATTTTTTCAATTATTCCTTATGAACATAAACCTTATGAACTTATTTTAATTCATCGTTCAGATAAAGGTATAAGACATAGGGGTGAAATGTCATTTCCAGGAGGGAAGTTTGACCCTCAGCTTGATAGTACTCTAAGAGATACAGCTTTAAGAGAAACTGAAGAGGAAATAGGTGTCCCTCGAAAACAAGTTAAAATAATTGGGTGTCTGGACGATTTTCCTACAATGACACAATATATTATTACTCCCTTTATAGGGCTTATTGATAAAAATCAAACTTTAATAAGAGATATAAGAGAAGTTCAAAGAATTTTAAAAATACCTATTAATTTTTTTACTAGCAAATCGAATTTCAGAGAACAAGCCATTGATATTGAAGGAAAGAAATTTCCTGTTTTTTACTATAATTACATTGATCATAAAAATGGAGAAAAATATACTGTCTGGGGTGCAACAGCATATATGATATCAACGTTTATTGAAAAAATATATGGTTTAACTATTTCTAATTTAGGATTAGATCGATTTAAACTCGATAAAATTAAAGATATTAAGGAATATATTAAATATAGAAATAAGATTACCAGTAATTTTTAAAAATCTCAATTTTAACGTTGATATTAAATTTAAACTTATACATTATAAAAAATATCGTTTATAATTATTTAGAATCATATTTTTAGTAAAAATAAAGAAAAAAATTCAATTAGTACCCTATACTTTTACAATAAAAGTATAAATTAGCATAAAGAAGATTAATATGAAGTATAGAAAAATGGGTTCACTAGAATGGGAAGTTTCTGCTCTCGGTTTTGGAGCAATGAGATTACCTATGAACCAAATGATGCAAGTTAATGAAGAAGAAGCGATTAAAATGATTCGCTACGCGATTGATAAAGGAGTAAATTATGTAGATACTGCTTATACATATCATAATGGTAAAAGCGAAGTTATAGTTGGAAAAGCATTAAAAGATGGATATCGTGAAAAAGTACATCTTACAACAAAATCGCCAGTATGGATGATTAGAAAGGCAGAAGATTTTGAGAAATTTCTTAATGAACAAATTGAACGATTACAAACTAAACCAGATATTTATTTATTTCATGGAATGAATAGGAATCGACTTGAGAAAATTAAAAGTTTAAATTTGATTGAAAAAATGGAAGAAGCAAAAGTTAAAAGACTAATAAAATATATTGGCTTTTCTTTTCATGATAATTTTGAAGCTTTTAAAGAGATTATCGATTTCTATAATTGGGATTGCTGTCAGATTCAATATAATTATCTTGATATTAAGTATCAGGCAGGAACAAAAGGTGTACAATATGCTGGCAGTAAAGATATCGCTTTGATAATAATGGAACCAATTCGAGGTGGAAAGTTAGCCGTTCCTCAACATGTTTTGAATAGAAAACCTGAAATTGAAGAAGTTCTTAATAGGTCAAATTTAAAAAGAAGTATGCCTGATTGGGCTCTTCAATTCGTCTGGAACCATCCAGAAGTTTCAGTAGTATTAAGTGGGATGAGCTCTATGCAGCAAGTTGTAGAAAATGTAGAATCCGCCAATAATTCGGGAATTAAACACCTTTCAAAGGAAGAATTACAAACAATCTCAGAATTGCGTGAAGCATATAAAAATTATACAATTGTACCTTGTACGAGCTGTGGTTATTGCCTTCCATGCCCAAATGGGGTTGGTATTCCTGAAATTCTTAGATTTGTGAATGAAATCTACTACTGGGGTGATAGAGGGAGAATGAGAATTAGCTTTTTTTATAATAGATTGGCAAAAACTGAAGAAGATTTTGAAAACAGGAAAGCAAGGGGAGAGGAAGTAGAAGGAGCAGCTGCCTTGTGCATTCAATGTGGAGAATGTCTTGAAAAATGTCCCCAACAAATCGATATTCCCTCTTTTATGGAAAAAGCTAGTGCTCTATTTGAAGAGGGTAAAAAAGTTACAGAAGTACTCAGTTAATAATTTTTAGGGCCCTTGACGGTTTGAGTGGTCTCTGACGCTGGGCTTCAAACCCAGTTATCCTGTGGAGGGATAGTGAACTATTAATAATTTTTTTAATTTTGTATATTTCTTCCTAATAAGGATATACTCATATAAATAATTATAATACTTTACACTACTATGAACTATGAATAAAGCAAAACCTTATAGAAGTATAAATAATAGAAGTTGCTAATGATCTTCTTGATTTTCTGTTTTTTTTTAATAAGCCTAATTGGTGAATTCACTCATTGGTGAATTAAAATTTATCTTAGATAGTTTTGAATACTTATCAAAACCTTGAGTTCATAAATATTAATTGTTTAAATCTCAAAAAAAGACTTTCAAATGATTTCCTTAACGATTTCCTTAACAGATTTAGGATACCAGTGAACATAATCTCTTATTTTACTTTCTGACAAATTTTTAGCATAATCTGAAATATTCATTAAAATCCTTTTCTTTGGTTTACTATTATAAATCCATAGGTAAATAAAATCCAAGATAGTCTTTTCTAAATCTGAATATCTATAATTATTCTCAATTATTCCGAAATTGAGTAATGAAGGCTTTAATTTATGAAATACAAATTTATGCTCGTTGATTGTTATTGGTTTATTTCTATAAAGACTATCAGTAATAACATAATCAACTGTAAAATATTCATGAGTAGTATTGTTTAATTTGAGAGCAGTATAGAGTCCAAAATACCAGTTTTTTACTCCTTTTAACTCTAGTCCTTTAGAGACTAGCTCAAAATTAGAATAATTAAATGATTCAAGCTTGATCTCTTCCCAACTCTTTATATAAAATATTCCCTTAAATATCCTGATAATATATTTCATTCGCATATAATATCTTATTACTTTCTCATAACTCAAATTGAGTAATGAGCAATAGGACTTAATTTCTTCAGACTTTATAAATTTTTTACCTTGGAGATGTAACTTTTTCAGTAACAGAGAGATTCCTTTGTCAACATATGACATATTCAAAATTATAACTTCCCCTATTGGTATAAAATTGGATTTAGATGATACAACAAAGCTATTTATGTATAAACCATCTTTAGCTGTAATATATTTAGGAGATCAATCAGGATTACCACAAGCTAGTTTGGATTTCAGAACAAACGGTCGTTATCGAAATATATGTCCATTTGCTGAAATTGTATCAACCCCAAAATTCCGATTCAAATTAGAATGTGGTATTCATGAAGTAAAGCCATTAGCTTGTAGAATAAGTCCTCTTGGTAGGTTTAAAAACCTAAAATCAGGAGAAAATTTTTACTTTATCCATAAACCAGCAGAGGACTGTTGTTGTATAAACTCAAATAAAAGAATTAGAATATTAGATTATATTAGGGATAATGCATTAGGAGAATATTTCGAAAATAGAGATAAAGCAAGTGAGTTATATCCCTTACTATTCAATACTCCCTCTGAATTTAAATATATCGCAGGTTTTATGATGTTTAATTTTGATGTGATGTATTTAAGCCAGAGATTGAACCCGAATTTAGCTCGCCCCAAAAGTTTTGATATTTTGGTTAGAGAAATTCGGAAATTAATATTGGAATATAAACAATTTTATTTAAGAACAAATGGTAAAATAGAATGAATAAAATAAATCCTTCAAAAAAATCTGAAAAATTAGAAGATCAACAAATCCCTAACTTGGATTCTGAAAAATTATTTTGCTCCATAAATCACATAAAAAAATCACCACATTGTAATGCCAACGGAATTCCTTCAAATTCTGTTTTAGATGAGATTGAAATTCTAAAAGATAGTAAAAAAACCAGATTGGAAGATGTTCTTTACACTCCAAGAGAGATCTTATTAAATAATATAAAAGATATATTCAAAAAGGAGTTTCCAAATATTTGTCTATCTGATTTTGATATATCTATGATTATTTATAATAATCAAAAATTCATAAAGGACGATTTTCTTCACGCAAGAAAGGTTAATGGGAACTTAAGACCAGATTTGCTTGTTCTCATGAAAATTATTTATAATATTCAAAGTCTAACTATAGATGATGAAAAATTAAAAAAAATGGTCATCACTTCCCAAATACTTAATAGAATTAAAAGAGATGTCAGAAATACAGTTATAGACTTTATCTTTAGCAATCCCTATGACATTAAGTATATCAAAGAGGATAATCGTGTTAAGTTTCAAAAAGATACAAATTTTTGGAGACCAGAATTCGAGCTTTTTTTAGATTTATGGTACTCTGCATCTTTAAACTATAGAGGGCCAATTACAATTCGAACTTTTCAAAAGAGAATAGGTAATCCTGCTTTCTCAACCCCCACAAAAATAGGTATATGTAATACTAAATATTTCTATAAATTATTCAAAAAATTACCCCACATATTCCCAAAAATATCACAAGATGATTTAAAACTACTCCATGATAATCTGAAGAAATATATAAAAATTAGAAACCTAAGCGAAGTATATCATGATTATTCTATATATTGGGATGATGAAGTCACAAAGAAAGCCCAGATAACAATTCTTCTTTTAAGAGATTCGGGTGTGGAGATATTAACTCTTGAAACGATCCCTTCAATCAGTTTTAATAAATATTTAGATTTACATGATTCAAGCAAATACCAACGACATCACATTTTTACTAATGATAAAGACTCAATTGATCCAAATAGACTTGTGCTTTCTGTGTTAAATACACATACTAGTCTAGAAGGACTTACTAATATAATAATTGATCTTATAACAGAAAGAATAAAATGGAATGATTTCTGTCCTCATTTTTACCTAAATAATATTAATAATGCTCAATTGTTATGGAAAGAATTTTTAAAAAGACGAAATGACATAACAGATTACGGTATTGAATATTTTTTTAGAACCTATTATCCTGATGTAGTAAATCGATTTTACAATAATGTTCCAAATGATCTATTAGAATTTGAAATTAAACAGGTAATTCAAGATTGGATTAAAGATGGAAATCCAAAACCTATACTTCCAAAATATCTAGAAAATTTACTGATATAATAAAAACTTGAGAATAAGTGAATACTTTATAGTAGTATTAGTTAAAAATTTTAAAGTATTAACCGTAAATTTCTTTTAAAACCGTATATTTAATTATTTAAAATGGCCCTTGACGGTCGGAATTGTTTTGAGATCGTATCGATCTCCAACGATAAGTGGTCTCTGACGCTGGGCTTCAAACCCAGTTATCCTGCGGAGGGATAGGAGTTCGATAATGGTTGGAAATTAACTAATCTTCGAAAATCTCCTCGAGGGCCGCCAATTTATTTTAAAACAAACATGATGTGTTTTCAATGGTTGATTTTAATAAATTAATTGATTACTTTGAAAATTTGAATATTCCTGAAAATATGCTTAATAGAGGGCAATTAGTTTTAAATGAGTTTTTAAAGCCAATAAAAATACTTTTTGAACATCGATCAGTACCGAAGGAGCCTTGGAGTGATGAACAAATTGAATTCTTGCTTACAACGCTTTCAAATATGGATACTGATAAAGATACTGAAGCGGCAAGAGTGGGTGAGAGGGAGGCAAGAATTGTCTCAAAATTACATCTACAAACTTCTGCTGGGTTTTGTCATGGGATAGGGAGAAGTGGGTTTTTAACAGCTCCACAACCTAAAGCACCTGGAGGATCAATAATGTATGAAATTTCTAATTATCTAGCAAGAGATGTTTTAAGAAATTTCGGTTTACCAAATATAAAAGAAGCAATAGTTGTCCCACTTTGCACAGGAATGTCTTTATCTCTATCCTTGGGCGCTTTAAGACCAGAAAAGGAAATTAATAATTCATATTTGAAAAGAACTGTTTTGGTTCCTCAAATTGACCATAAATCACTTTTAAAATCAATTGAATTGATGGGACTTAGACCTAAAATTATAAAAGGAAAAATTTTTGGAGATGCGGTTAGAATTCCATTTGAAGACATTGAATCTAGCCTTGATGATGATTGTTATGCTATTATATCCATAACGAGTTTTTTTCCTCCTAGGGAACCAGATAATCTCAAAGAAATCAGTAAATTAGCAAATGAAAAGAATTTAAATCATATAATTGTCAATGCCTATGGTGTTCAAAGCCCAGAATGGATGAAATTAATTCGTTCTGCGATAGATGCGGGTAGAGTTGATGCGATTATTCAGTCAACTGATAAAAACTTTCTTACTCCTGTTGGTGGGGCATTGATTGCTTCTCCTTCTATCGAAAAGATTACTAAAATCAGTCAAGCTTATGCTGGGAGAGCTTCAGCTACCCCAGTTGTAAATTTTTTAATCTCTATGCTCTCTATTGGGATTAATGGTTATCATAAATTGATTGAAGAACAAAAACAAAATCGAAAACTTTTGGAGGAAAAATTAATTGAACTTGCACAAAAGTTTAACGAAAGAATACTCGAAATTTATAATCCTGTAGCAGTAGCATTATCTCTGGAAAATTTAGAACAAAAAGAATTGTTTGCTCTAGGAGGAGCATTATATAATTTACGCGTCACTGGTCCTCGAGTCTATAATCCTAAAGAAAAAGCGTTTGGAACATGTTGTGAAAACTATCATACTCCATACATAGTAATGAATGCTGCAATAGGCTCAAAAACAAAAGATATTACATCTGCTGTTAAAAGACTTGAAAAAGCTTATTTACAAATTACTCAAAAGTAAAGATCCTTAGCAAATTTAAATTTTCTATTCAATCAGAAATAAAAATAATTAAAAACTAGAAGAACTATATTTTAATAAAATTTATTCTAACTTTATTTTAACAAAAAATAAGCGA
>LJUH01000009.1 GCA_001303765.1 Chlamydiae bacterium SM23_39 | reverse complement strand
TTGAATCTTCATTTTCATCAGAATTATTTGTTTTTTCATTAGAATCTTGATTTTCACTGGAGTCTTGTTCTTCATAAATTTCATCTTCATCTGTTGAATCTTCACTTTTATTAGAATTATTAGTTTTTTCATTAGAATCTTGATTTTCATCTGAGTCTTGTTCTTCAAAGATTTCATCTTCATCTGTTGAATCTTCACTTTCATTAGAATTATTATTTTTTTCCTCAGAATTTTGTTCTTCATCATTTTCATCTTCATTGTTGGAATTTTGATTATTGTCAGAGTCTTGTTCTTGAGAGTCTGATTCTTCTTTTTCGGAATCTTTATTTTTTTTTAAAAAAACAGAATTATCCGTTTGACTTTGATTTTGATCTATGCGAGGTTCTGAAGGGAATTCTTTTTTATCTTCCCTATCACTATTTTCTTTTTTTTGAGGGACGCAATTTTCTTTTGTAGGATTAGAACCTTTTTTTGTTTTATTTTTAAAAAATAAATTTTTTGTTAACACAATAGCTGCAGCTATTAATACAATTAAAATAATTTTCTTTTTCATAATTTTTTTTTGCTTTTTTCTTAATGTTAAAAAATATTTATTTTGAAATAAAGATTTTTTTTTTTAATAAAAAAATTGTTAATTTTCTACAAAGTATTCTTTTTCTGAGTAATTGGAAAATTGAGCTATTTCTTTTCTAAAAGTTAAATTAACAGAACCTACTCTTCCATGCCTATTTTTTGCAACTATCAATTCAGCGTATCCTGGTTTATCATAGGGATCATAATATTCATTTCTAAAAATAAACATGATAAGATCAGCATCTTGTTCTATACTATTATGAACTATTATATCATTTGCTATAAAGTTATGTAAATTTTCTACAGTGGCATCATATACTTCTTCTTCTTTTAATTCTTGTATTGATATGATCTCTTCCCAATATATGTTTTGAAGTTTAAAAGTTGCAATTTTATCTTTTACTTTTAATTGTTCTAAATTAACCCATCCCTCTTTTTTTAAAAATGGGTGGTTAGAGCTAGCCTTTATAGATTTTGATTTTGTTTTTAAAAGATATGTTAATTTTTTTCCTGAAGAAAAAAATTTAATAAATTTTTGTTTTTTTAATTTAAAATTTTTGTCTACAGAATATGTGTAAATAGGTTTTTGGATTTTTCTTTTAGCGAGCTCTTCAATTGTATATAGCTTCTCATTTTGATAATCTTTTATCAACGTATCCCCTGCTAAACAGCCTGATTCTCTTAAATCACTCATTATAGGTCTGTGACCCTGCCTCTCTTCTACCTTCCTAGAAAGCTGAGAAAGACAAAGGATGGGTATGTTTAATTCTCTTGCTAAATTTTTTAACATTCTTGAAATTTCTGAAATTTCTATTTGCCTGCTTTCTGAAGATTTCATAGTTCCAGATCCTGAAATTAGTTGAAGATAATCTATCACTAAAAATTTTACATCATATACTTCTTTCATCCTTCTAGCTCTAGCTCTTATATCTGTTATTTTTAAACCAGGATAATCATCGATAACAATATTATGATTTTTTAAAATATTTACTGTTGAAACTATATTTTGATATTCTAAACCATTTAAAGAACCTGTTTTTATTTTGTCTGATTCAACTTCTGATTGAGAACAGATTATTCTATGAAGAAGCTGCTCAGCTGTCATTTCTAATGAAAATATTCCAACTGGTAGGGAACTTTTTAAACTTATGTTTTCGGATATGTTTAATGCAAGAGCTGTTTTTCCCATAGCTGGTCTTGAAGCAAGAATTATTAAATTAGAAGCTGTCATGCCATTAATTAATTTATCTAAATCTGTAAAATGAGATGCAACTCCGATTATTTTTGAAGCTTCAGGTCCTTTTTTTTGATAATTTTCTTGCCTTTCTTGTAATTCTTTTAAAAAGGGAAGTTTACTTTCTGAACTAACTCCAGATAAGAGTTCTTTTACCAAAACTCCATATTTTCTATTTGATTTTTGAGATATATTAAAATATTTGGATTGAGCTTCATCTAAAATTTGATATACATCTTTAGGAGATTTTAAAGAGAATTTTATTATTTCATTAGAGACATCTATCATCTGCCTTAAAATTGATTTTTCTTTGATTAGATTGATATATTCTTCTACATAAACAGAGGTTCCAGCATATTGAGCTAAAGTGGTTAAATAATTTATATCTCCTACTTCTTTTAGCTTTTCTATATTTTTAAGCTCTTCAGCAACTATGTGGATATCAGCAGGTTTATCTTTTTTATAAAGTTCTTTTATGCTTTTGAATATTATCCTATGTTCTTGATAATAGAAATCTGTTTCTTCTAATCCATCTATTGCTATATTTAAACTATTAAAATTAGTTAACATACTTCCTAAAACCATCATCTCTGATTCTTTGGAATTAGGAGGTGTTTTGATTTTTAATTTTTTCTCAACCATAATATTCTTTTTTGTAAAATAACAAATTTTTTTTATTTGATAAAATCTTTCTTTATAAACTTTCTGTTACCTGTAATCCTAAAATATAAAATCCTTTTTTAAGTATTTTTGCTGTTAATTCACATAGCTTTAATCTATTATTTTGTTCTTTTGAGCCTATTACATGGCAATCTCTAAAAAAGGCATTGAATTTTTCTGCTAATTCATATAAATAATCTGCAAGTCTATTTGGAAGAAGATCTTTTTCCATATTCTCAATAACTTCAGCAAATCTTATAAGATGCAATCCTAAAGATATTTCTGTTGGATGTTTTAAATCTATTTTTGCAAATTTCAACAATTTTTTAGGATCATTTTTTAATTTTCTTTTAATCCCCATAATTCTTACATATGAGTAGAGTAAAAAAGTAGATGTATTTCCTTCAAACTTCAACATCCTTTCATATGAAAATTTATAATCTTTAAGTCTATGACAAGAAAGATCAGAATATTTTATCGCATTGATCCCTAATATATGGGAGAGCTTTTCTAATCTATGATTGCTGATTAAAGGATCCTTTTTTATAAGAATTTCTTTAGCTTTATTTATCGCTTCTGTTAAAAGATCGAGTAATTTTACTGTTTCTCCTTCTCTTGTTTTAAATTTTTTTCCGTCAGGACCTAATACTACCCCAAAAGCTACATGTTCAAATTTTGTTTTGGAAGGATCTATATATTTTGCTTTAACACAAGCTTCGTGAACCATTTTTAAATGGAGAGATTGACCTTGATCTATTACAGTAATTATTCTATCAGCTTTTTCTTCTAAGGCTCTTTGTTTCATAGCTGCGATATCTGTTGTCACATAATTAAATCCTCCATCTGATTTTTGAACTATTAAAGGAAGAGGTGTATTTTCTCTGCTAGTAAAACCTTCTAAAAATATACATTTTGCTCCATCAGAAATAGTTATAAGATTTTTTTTCTCTAAATCTTTGACAATGCCTTTTAAAAAAGGATTATAATAGGATTCTCCTCTTTCTAATATTTTAACATCTAATAAATTGTATATTTCATTGTATGCTTTTCTTGAGATAGCACAGATCTTTTCCCAAATTTCTAATTCTTCCTTTTCTTCACTTTGTAATTTAACAACTTCTTCTTTTGTTTTTTTTGCAAATTCTGAATCTTTTTCAAATCTTTTTTTTGCTTCTTTATACCAGTTGGTTAATTCAGAAAGGGAAGCTTGTTCTAAAATTTCTTTTTTTTGTTTTAAATATGCTATTAACATTCCAAATTGAGTACCCCAATCTCCTATATGGTTTAAACGAAGAACGGAATAATTTAAAAATTCAAATAATCTAGACAAAGATTCTCCTATTATTGTTGATCTAAGATGTCCAACATGAAGCTCCTTTGCTACATTAGGAGAGGAAAATTCTACAATTATTTTTTTATTTTTTTTAGGTATAACGCCTAAATAGGGATCTTGAAAAATAGCATCTAACTCATTAGAGATAAAATTCTTATCAAAAATAAAATTTATAAAACCATTTTTTGATATTTCTATTTTTTCAAATATTTTTTTATCTTTTATATTTGAGACTATTTTTTTTGCTATTTCTGAAGGAGTTTGTTTAAGTATTTTAGTTAGTTTTAATGGATCATTACATTGATAATGGCCAAATTTTTCTGAGGTGCAAGGTGTAATTTCTGGAGAAAATTCTTTTTTTTCAAATTCTTTTTTAAAAGACTCTTGTATAGATCTTTTAATTTTTTCTTTTAAAATAGAAATTAATACAGCCATTTTTTTTAAAAAGAATGGTGAAAATATATTCCAGTCATTCTTTTCCCTATACCATATTTTATTTTATACTCTGCAAGCTCTATAGCAGCATTGCTTGTAGATATATCGTTTTTTTCTGCTATTTCATAAATAGACATAAGTATATCAAATATTTTATCTGTTTTATCTCTAGGTCCCTTAGGATGATATCCTTGTTTTGTTATTTCAAAAGAAACATTTATAAGTCCTCCTCCATTAACTATAAAATCGGGAGCAAATAAAATATTTTTTTCATGAAGAAGCTCTCCATCTGATTTATCTAAAAGTTGATTGTTAGCACAACCTGCTATTGCTTTACATTTAAGAGTGCTTATAGAATTAGAGTTAATAATTCCTCCCATTGCGCAGGGAGAAAACACATCACATTCAACTTCCATTATTTGTTCAGGTTCTACTATTTTAATGCCATATTTTTGTTTAAATTCTTCGCTCTTTTTTCTGTTTATATCGGTAGCAATGATTTCAGCTCCATGCCAAAAAAGAAGAGGGATTAGATGGCTTCCAACACTTCCTATCCCTTGAACTGCTATTTTTTTTCCTTTTAATGAGACATCATTAAAAAGCTTTTTTAAAACAGATTGAATACCTCTAAAAGTACCCCATGCAGTGAATACTGAAGGATTCCCGCTGCTTTTTGCATGCGGCAGACCTGTGACATATTTAGTTTTTTTTCTAATAATCATTACATCTTCAGTAGAACATCCTACATCTTCTGCACCTATATATTTACCTTCTAAGCTATCTATTACTTCAGCAAAGGATAAAAGCAGTTCTTCATTTTTTTCTTTTACTGGATCAGCTATTATAACACTCTTACCTCCTCCAAGACCTACCTCTGCTATTGCTGATTTATAAGTCATTCCTTTAGAAAGACGTAATACATCATTCAAAGCATCTTCAAAATTTTTGTATGGGTATATTCTTATTCCACCTAATGCAGGGCCTAAAAATGTGTTATGTATAGCTATTATGCCTTTTAATCCTGTATTTTTATTTGTAACTTTTAGAACTTTTTCATATCCATTTATTGGAATTTCTTCAATTTCAAAATTTTTTTGTTTTTGATAAATTGTGGTCATTTAAAAACTCCTTTTGGATATGATAACATTTTTTTAAAAACAAAATCAATTTTAAAAAAATAGTATAAAAAATTCTTTTGAACTTGATCAATAATATATTGAAAAGATACTCTTATTAAAAAAATATGGTGGAAGTTAAGATTTCAGATAAATTTAAAAAAAAGCTTTTAGAGTTTTTAAAAAAAAACAAGAAAGCAGATCTTATAATGTCATATCTTTTTTATATAGAGGATATACATCAGCTTAAACCTGTTTTATTCCCTCATGAGAAGAAGATATATCAAAGTGTAGAAGATTTAATTGAAAAATTAAAAAAAGAGAATAAGCTTTGTAGAAAGACATCTATTAAAGTTCAGTTTGAAAAGCAAGATGTAGATGAGAATACAAAAAAAGTATATATATGTCCCTTTACTGGAAAAGTTTTTGGAGATAATACTCACCCCAATCCTCAAGATGCTATATATGATTGGGTATCAAAGTGTCCTGAAAATAAGGAGAGGAAAGGAGGGCTTCATGCTAAAAGATTTTTTGTATCAGAAGATCCCGAGTTAATAAAAAATTATATTAAAAAAAGAAAAGAACCAATCATTAAAGAAGTTTACTCATCTTCTATTTCTGGGAAACTATTTAATAGTGAAGAGGGAGTTTTAGAAGATTTTAAAAAAAATTATATAAAGCAGCTCTCTCTTATAGAAGTGCAAAATCAAAACCGTTTTGAAATAGAAAAAAATTTTTTAAATTTTTTACAAGATCAATTAAAAGAAGATAAGATATCAAATTTTGTAAAAGCTCTTTCTAAAATTCCTGAATTTGAAGGTTTTTTAGAGAAATGGTTTGAAAGTTAAGTGATGTTAGAAGAGATATTTTCTTATTCAGCAGAAGATACAAAAGAGATAGGAAATAGAATAGCAAAAGAGTTATCTGCCAATTCTATTATCTCTTTTTTAGGAGAGTTAGGAGCAGGAAAGACTACATTGATAAAGGGAATAATAAGTAAAATATCTGATGTTAAAGATGTGGATATAACTAGTCCTACTTTTAATTATTTGAATGTTTATAAAGGAAAATTTGAAATATATCATTTTGATCTGTTTAGAATAAAAGATGAAAAACAATTTATTGAGATGGGCTTATCTGAATATTTATATAAAAATGGGATTTGTTTAATAGAATGGGCAGAAAGAATAAATTCTATTTTACCAAAAAAAATTTTAGTTGTTCATCTTTTCAATACAGAAGAAGAAAATAAAAGAAAAATAAATATTTTTAAAATATGAAATTATTAAAAGAAGAAATATTTATCTGTTTAGACTGTGAGACAACAGGATTAAATTTAGAGAAAGATAGAATTATTGAGATTGCAGTTATTAAATTTAACTTTAAAGGAATATTAGGTAAAATGGAGACCTTGATAGATCCTAAATGTATTATTCCAAAACAATCTCAAGATATTCATAATATTTCTGATGAGATGGTTTTAGGCAAGCCAACTATAAAAGAGATCCTTCCAGATTATTTAAAATTTATTGGAGATCATATAATTGTGGGACATGGCATAAAATTTGACATAAATCTTATTTGTAAAGAAGCAGAAAAAAATAATATCCCATGCAGTTTTGATAATATGTATATCGATACTTTAAGACTTGCTAGATTATATGGTGAGTGTTCAGTTAATTCTTTAGAGAGTTTAAGAAAACATTTTAACATAGAACAAAAAAACCCTCATAGAGCTTATAGCGATGCAAGTATAAACATAGAGATTTTTAAAAATTTATCTAAAAAATTTAAAACATTAAATGGTTTAATATCTAGATTAAAAAACCCTATTCTTATGAAGAATATGCCTTTAGGGCAATATAAAGGAAGAAGGTTTTCAGAGATTCCTTTAGATTATCTTAAATGGGCACTTAGAAAAAATTTTGATCAAGATCTTCTTTATTCTATAAAGACGGAAATAAAGAATAGAAAAGATGAAAATAATTTTCAAAAAGCTTCTAGCCCTTTTTTAGATTTATAAAAAGTTAAATATTTTGTATGTTTAATTTATGATTAAATCTATTAAAGATTATCCTATCTCAGGAAAAAAAATATTGATGAGGGTAGATTTTAATGTGCCTTTAAAAAATGGAATTATTTCTGATTCTTCAAGGATAGAACTATCTCTTCCCTCAATAAATTATATTCTTTCAAAAAATTGTTCTCTTGTTTTAATGAGCCATCTTGGTAGACCTAAAGGATTTGATAAAAAATTATCTCTTTTACCATGCGCTAAAAAGTTATCCGATCTTTTGAAAAGAGAGGTTTTTATGGCTTCTGATTGCATTGGCGAAGAAGTTGAAAAAAAAGTAAATTCTTTAAAAAGCGGAGAGATATTATTATTAGAAAATTTAAGATTTCATGAAGGAGAGGAAAACCCTGAAAAAGATCCCTCCTTTGCAAAAAAGTTAGCTTCTCTTGGCGAGATATATGTAAATGAAGCTTTTTCTGCTTGTCATAGAAAACATTCCTCTATCTATCAGATTGTTCAATATTTTCCTCAAAAAGCATTAATGGGTTTTTTATTAGAAAAAGAGATCTCTATTTTAGATAAATATTTAAAAAATCCTAAAAGACCATTTTTTGCAATAATTGGTGGAGCTAAAGTATCTACAAAAATAAAAGTTTTATTAAAACTTTTAGAACAGGTAGATTCTTTATTTATTGGAGGAGCTATGTCTTTTACTTTTTTAAAAGCTATAGGGAGAAAGGTAGGAAGTTCTATTTTAGAAGAGGATCAGATAGATAGTGTAAAAAAAGCTTTATCTATTGCTTCGAATAAAAAAATAGAAATAAATATTCCTTTAGATATTGTTATTGCAGATAAATTTGAAAATAATGCTAATTCAAAGATAATATCTTCTTCTCAAGATATTTTACCTCCATGGAGAGGGATGGATATTGGCCCACAGACGATAGATAGCTGGAGAGAAAAAATAAAATTAGCAAAAACTATTTTTTGGAATGGTCCTATGGGAGTCTTTGAGATGGATAATTTTTCTAATGGAACAAATGAGATAGCAAAAGCTATAGCTTCTACTGAGGCATTTACAATAGCAGGAGGAGGAGATTCTCTTGCAGCTATTAATAGATTAAAATTAAAAGAAAAGTTTTCTCATCTATCAACAGGAGGAGGAGCTTCTTTAGAATTTATAGAATATGGTACCTTGCCAGGTATAGAAGTTTTAAAATAGGTTTTAAAAATAAATATTTTTGTAATACAATGGTTTTCTTTTAATTCTTAAGAGGTAGATATAATTTTCTTAAATATTTCAACACATAACAGAGAATTTTTCGATGAAGGATTTAAAAAATATTTTTTGGCCAGTAAAAAAGAAAGAATATAAAAAATTTATTCCGATGTTCCTAATATTTTTTTTAATATCATTTAATTATAATACGTTAAAAATAGCTAAAGATACATTAGTTATAACAGCTCCTAATTCTGGCGCAGAGACTATTCCTTTTATAAAAGTTTGGGTTATGCTTCCCTCTGCAATTATTATAACTTATATATATTCTAAAATTTCAAATAAATTTTCTAGAGAAAATGTTTTTTATATTATGATATTTATCTTTCTACTTTTTTTTATTCTATTTATATTTTTTTTATATCCTTTAAGAGATTTTTTATGTCCTGAAGGTTTGGTTAAAAAATTAGAACATTTTTTGCCGGTAGGATTTAAAGGCTTTATCTCTTTAATAAGAAATTGGCCATTCACTCTTTTTTATGTAATGGCAGAATTGTGGGGAACTATTATTTTGACAGTTCTTTTTTGGGGATTTGCAAATGATATAATGTCAGTTAATGAAGCAAAAAGATTTTATTCTCTTTTTTTTGTAGGAGCTAACCTTGCAAGTATAGTTTCAGGAAAAACTAGTATGATTTTTTCAAAAAATATTTTTAATTATAAAATACCTTTTGGTAAAACAGGATGGGATCAATCAGTCTTATTTTTAAATGGGTTAATAATTATCTCAGCATTTTTTATAATTTTGATATTTTTCTTTTTAAATAAAAAAATTCCTAAAATTCAAGGAGAACAAAAAAATTTTAAAAAAGATAAAATATCAATAAAAAAAAATTTTTTTTATCTTGCTAAATCAAAATATCTCATCTGCATAGCAGTTATTGTTATGAGCTATCATGTTGCTATCAACTTAGTTGAGATTATATGGAAAAATCAGGTTAAACAGCTTTATCCTAATGCTGCAGATTATAATTTTTATATGGGCCAAATAATGATATTAATGGGTATCTTATCAACTATTGTAGCTATATTTATTTCAGGTAATTTTTTAAGAAGATTTTCATGGACGTTTAATGCTTTAATAACTCCTTTTATTATTCTAATAACTTCTATTTTATTTTTCTCTTTTTTATTCTTAAAAAATTTTAATTCAATAACTATTTTAAGTTTTTTTGGGTTTACCCCACTTGTGATGAGTGTTTTTTTTGGAAGCATCCAAAATTGTATGACAAAAGTTTCTAAATATACTCTTTTTGATGCAACGAAGGAGATCTCTTTTATTCCCTTAGATAAAGAGTCTAAATTTAAAGGTAAAGCTGCTATTGATGGGATTGGATCGAGGATAGGAAAATCTGGAGGTTCTATTATTCATCAAGGATTTTTAATAATATTTTCTACTCTTTCTGCTACAGCTCCTTACATAGCTATTTTGTTTTTATTTATTGTTGCTATTTGGATAACTGCTGTTAGATCATTGGGTAAACAGTTTAATGAATTGGCATCTCAAAAAGAAACTATTTCTGTTGCAACGGCTTTAGATTAAAAGATTGTGAATTAAATAATAGGCTCTTTTCATTATGATCTTATGAACCAAGATTTTATCCATTTTATTAGTGTTGAGAAAAAATCTTTTATTGTGGTAAAAAATGCTGGTTTTTTATTTTTTTGTGAAAATTTTTCTGGGGTTGAAGTATTTTTTGATTCTTCAACGGGCTTTTGATTTTTTAAAATTTTTTTTGAATTTTTTTTTTGCGGTTTTACTACCTTTTTTGCATTTTTTAAAGTATTTTCTACCTCTTTTTTTTGTTGTTTTATATTTTCTTTTAATTTTTTTATCCTTTCGTCAAATTTTTTTATCTTTTCGTCAAATTTTTTTATCTCTTTTGTTTGTTTAATAGTTTCATTTTTTTGAATTGATATGGTGCCATCAAGATCACGAAGCATTGTTGTTATTCCGTTTAATTCGTCTCTTCTTTCATTAAAGTAGGAAGTTATTTTTGATATGTCAATCTTTTGCAATAAGATCTTTGTCTCTAATTTAGCAACTGTGGCTTCTACTGTCTCTAGTGTAATATTTTCTGCTAGTGTAGGAGTGATCATAGTAAATAGCCTTCCTTATTGTTTATTACCTATTTCTCTTGCAAATTTTGCAAGTATTTTAGCCCCATTCGTTGTATCTTTTACATCATTTATTATTTTTTCAAAATTAGTTCTTGCTTCAGAAACATTATCTTCTATAAATTGAGAAGGATTAGCAGCACAATTAAAAATACTTTTAAAAGATTTTAAAAATTTTGGAATATCTTTAAAAAATCTAACAACAAAATCATGCGGATGTTTTAAATTACCTGATATTTTTTAATTTTCTCTTGTTAATTCAGCCACTATTCCTTCTAAGAGGATAGATTTGTTTTCATTCTCATCTTGTTGGGTTATTCTTCCTTCTAAATCTCGAATATTTTTTTCAAGATCATTATTTTTTTTCTTTAATTCTGTATTTAATCTGTTTAAATCTAAAAGATTCACGTGTAGACGAGTATTTTTATGTTATAAGTTAATAACTTTGTTTTTATAAAGTTGTAACTCTTTTTTATGATTGAGTATTTGTTTGTTTGTTTGTTGTAACTGAGCTGATAATTGTCCTATTACATCTTTTGAGGTATTAAAATCTTTTTTTATTTCAGCATTTTCATTCTTTAAAGTAGAAATCTTGTCATCCATTTTTAACATTTGTTGTTGCATATTTTGCAAGGTTTCTGTCAATGCAGAATTATTTATTGAGAAACTCATAAAATATCTCCTTTGTTTTTGAAAATTTTTTCTATAATATATTTTTATTTTTAAAAAAACAAGAAAAAAATTATGCTTGTCAGGGCTAAGTAGAAATGATCCCTAAAATATTGATTTTGGAGGGGAGTAATGAAAAAGAAGTCGATAGAAATGCAGTAATAAAAGCTGTAAAGTGCAAAAAAATAAATTTAAAACATTGTAAAATGTTGTGGTCAAACATTTTAGAGCATCCATAATTTTTTTTTAAAAAATAGTTTCTCCATTTTTCTTTTGATATTTTTATCAAATATTTATAACCTTCTTCAATGTTTTTGAGCTGAAATGTCTAATTTTTATACATCATAAACAAGAACAGTTTTTTTAGAGCCTTTTTTTTAATTTGTTGTACTCTATGCCGAATAGTTGCAAAAAAGGGTGTAAATTAAATAATAGACTCTTGTAATTATGTTCTTATGAATAAAGATTGTATCTATTTTATTAGTGTTGAGAAAAAATCTTTTATTGTAGTTAGAAGTGTTTTTTCTGAAAGTTCTATTATATCATTTGGATTTACATTCATCAAAATTTTTTGCTTTATATAGTTTGTTATGGTATTCTCTATTATTTTTTTGATTATAATATGCATTCTTATTATTATTTGTTCGTATCATTGCAAGAATAAAACCTGGAAATCTTTTGTTTATTTCATTTTTATCTAGAAAATTAATGAGATGATCATTAATTATAGTTAAATATTTTAAATTTTGCATTTTAAAATTGTTTGGAAATTTTTTTATGATAGTAATAAATTAAAAATTTAGGGGTTGCTTAATAAATTGGTTTTAGTAAAATAACAATCAAAATTAATTTTTAAAAAAATGTTTACTTTATCAAATTTTTTATCTTTTATTCGAGTTCCTTTAGCATTAGTTTTTCTTCAAAAAAATATAGTTGTTAGATTAATAGCTACTATTTTGGCTATGATAAGCGATAGCGTAGATGGCTATTTTGCAAGAAAAAATAAATCTATCTCTAAATTTGGAGCAATATTTGATCCAGCCATGGATAAATTCTTTGTTTATTTTGTTCTTTTTATTTTGTTTTTTGAGAATGATATTAAACTTTGGCAGGTATGCACCTTGCTTTCTAGAGATTTTGCATTGATAATATATGGTTTCTATGCTTTGATTTTAAGAAAATGGGATTTTTTTGAGTTTAGATCTATAAGGTGGGGAAAAGTAACAACAGCTATGCAGTTTGTTGTAATAATTTTTGTTACAGCAAAATTTAATCTGTCTTGGTATATATATATTTTGTTTGTTATATTGGGAATATTAGCTTTTATAGAATTGATTTATAAAAAACCTCAAAAACATAGTAAAATAAAAATTTAAAATAGAAAGAAATTTTAAATGAAAAAACGTTCTTTTGTTTTATTAGAAATATTAATAGCTCTTTTCCTTATCTCTATATGCACAGCACTTATTATAAGTAATCCTCTTTATTTTTATAAAAGAGAGATAAAGGAATTAGAAGAGTTGGAACTTAAAATTTTAGAATATGAAGTTTTTTGTAAAATTAAAAAAAAATTAATTAAAAATAAGATTTCAATAAAAGACCTTCCTAAAAAAAAAGAAGAAGCAAAATATTTAAGGTTAAAAGATGAAAGAATAGTAATCGACGGTTTAATAGATAAAAAGATACCAATATACTATCTTATTTGGGGTAGAGCTAAATCAGGTATAAATGAAAAATATGTAAAACTTCATCTTCAAATTTCTCTAAAAGAACCTTTTAAAAAAAGAGGGAGAAAATATTTTATATATTTTCTTTTTATAAAAAAAATACCTAAGATTAAGAAAAAGTCTATTTGAACTTTCTTTTTTTTATCTTTTTTTTTTAAAATAATAGAAATGAAAAAATATTTTTTTACCTTGTTAGAGGTGATGATCTCGCTCTTTATCTTATCTATCATTTTAACTGTTGTTTTTAGGTTTTTTACACAGATAATTAATATGGAAAAAAAAATGAAAAAAGCTAAAGAAAATGTGCTTTTTAAACATAATTTGTGGGTAAGACTAAATGGTTTATTTTCTAATTTAGTTGTTGGTAAATCTGTCAAGGTTAAAGATGATAAACTTTATTTTTATTATGATAATAAAATAGATTTAAATCCGAAATTTTCTAAAACAATTTTTTCTATTTTATTTTTAGATGAAAATAAAAATTTAATACTTTATTCTTTTCCTGATGAAAAAGATATGAAGTTAAAAAGAGAGGAGATATTAGCAAGAGATATAGAAAAGATAAGATTTATTATTATCAAAAAAAAATCTTTGATTGTTCCATCAAAAAAAAATAAAATAGCTTTAAAAATAAAAATAAAAAATAAAAATAAAAATTTTAGCTTTACTTTTTTTGTTTTTTCTGCCCCAATAATCTATTTTGAAGAGTTATGAATATTTTATCTTTTATATCTGCTATTTTAATAATTTTTGCTATGATATCTCATTTTATGTTTAAAGATCATAGAGATAGCGTTATTATGAAAAAAAGTATTGAAGGGTATTTAAATGCTTATAGAATTTCTCAAAATAGCTATGAATCTTTTTTATATAAAAGTTCTAAGTCAATAAAGAAGAAAAAGACAATTGATGAAAAAAATAAAAAAAATAAAGAAAAAAAAAGTAAAACTAATAAGAAAAAAAAAGAGGAAAAGGATAATAAGATATTTAGTTGTGGACAGATAAATATTTATCCTCTTCTAAAAAATGGAAAGATAAAAGAGAAGAAGATATATGAGATAACTAAAAGATTAATGAAACTTCTTTATGGTAAGATATTAAATAGAGAAATTGAAGATTCTCTTTTAGATAAAATTATTCTGATGGCTAAAGATAAAAAAGATTTTTATTTAGAAAAGATTGATTTTCAAAATCAACAATTACAAAGTGTTTGGTATAAAATGTTAAAAGGAACAAAGTTTTATGATTTTAAAAAAAATGTTGGATATCCTTCTATTTTAGATTTTATAAAAATATCTGAAAAAAAAGATAAAATATGTATTACAAAAGCTAAAGAAGAACTTATTTTTGCTATGTTTGATAGAGAAACCGCAATAAAAATATTATCCATTAGAAATGGAGATATGAAAGAAAAAATAAGAATTCCATTAAATATGGAGGATTTGATAGATTTATCGCATAAGAGGCATGAAAAAGAAGCTTCCGTTGTTATTTGTACAGATGAGATTTCTAAGATATCTATAAGGAAGGAGCTTCATTTTTAAAGGCGGGAAGTAGTATTTCAAAAGTAGTTCCTTTATCTATTTCAGAATAAACTTTTATAATTCCTTTGTGTTTTTCTATAACATTTTTAACTATAGAGAGGCCAAGACCAGTTCCTTCATGTTTTTTTGAATTAGTTTTATTTAGAGTAAAAAATTTATTAAATATGAAGGGTAAATTTTTTTTATCTATTCCAATTCCATTATCTTTTATAGAGAGCAGAATTTTGTTTGCTATTTTTTCTCCTTTAATAAATATATTGGGAGAAGAAGAACAATATTTTATTGAATTCTCTAAAATATTTTTTATTGCTAATTCTAAAAGCTTTTTTTCTGAAAAAATGAAAAGAGAATTTTTAGAGATATTTATATTTATTTGAGCATTTGGATAGATATTTAAAAAGGTTTTTTTGATATTTTCAATAATATCAAAAATATCATTTTTTTCTAAATTGTAAGGATCTAAATTATCTAATTTAGCTAGCATTAAAAGATTTTTGATTAGATCTTCTAATTCTAAAGATGTTTTTATTATTTTTTTAATTATCTCTTTTGTTTTGTTTTTAGATAATTTAGGAAAATCATTTAAAGTTTCAGCAAATCCTCTAATAATGGTAATAGGAGTTCTAAGTTCATGAGATGCATTAGCTATAAAATCTTTACCTTGATGATCTAAAGTTTTATCTTTAAATATTAAAATTGTTTCTTTCTTTTTAGGAATGGCTATAATATCTAAAAATTTTTCTTGAAAAGAGAGTTCTATTTTTATTGGAGAATGTTTTTTTTGACAGAGAAATATGAGATCTTCTATTTGAGAAGGTTTTTGTTTAATATCTTTTAAAAAAAATCCTTTTTTTAATTTTCCAAATATTTTTATAGTTTCAGCATTAAAATATTTTATTTTTTTATTGCTATCTAAAATTAAAATTCCCTCCATCAAAGAATTAAGAATTTTTTCTTTTTTTTTATCTATATTTTTTATTAATAGTAAGATATTAAATGAGGAAAATATTGAGGAGAATATTAAAAAATAAATATCTTTTATAAAGAGATTAAATAATAGAAATATAAAAAAAAGAAAAAAAATATTTTTTTTCATATTTTAATGTATTGTATAGAAATTTTCAAAACCTTCTTTTGTGATTAAAATAGTATCTTCATATCTTACTCCTCCAATGCCTTTTTTATAAATAGCTGGTTCTATTGTTATAACCATATTAGGCCTTAATATCACATCTTTATCTTGCCCATCATATTTTATAATAGGATATTCATGTACCTCTAATCCTACCCCATGTCCTAAAGCATGTAAGATCTCTCCTTCCACTTTTTCTTTTTCGATTAATTCTCTAGCTGTTTCATCTAATTTTTTTATTGTAACTCCAGGTTTACATAGATCTAAAATATTTCTATGAACTTTTCTTATTATTTCATAAAATTTTTCTAAAATAGGATTGGGAGTTCCAAAAAATAAAACCCTTGTCATATCAGAACAATAGTTGTCGGCTTTAACACCTACATCGATAAGTACGATATCATCTTTTTTTAAAAGGGTTTGATCGGGAGTATGGTGGCATATAGAACTATTTTCCCCAAAAGCTATGATAGGATTAAAAGCTAATCCTTCTCCGCCATTTTGTAAACAAAAGAGTTCAAATTCTAAAGCTAAAGATTTTTCTGATATACCTTCTTTTAAAAGAGAGCATATATGTTCAAACCCTCTCCATGCTATAGAAGCTGCTTTTTTCATACTATAGATTTCATCTTGAGATTTTATTGCTCTTTCTTCTTTTAAAGGATCATAAATATCTATTAGTTTAAAATCTATCTCTTTACTAGCTTGTTTTTTTAATTTTTCTATAAAAATATTTAAATTTTTATAAGAAAAATAAGAGCAATTTTTACTATTGAATGCAATAGCTCCGCTATCAGAATGTACTAAAAAAAAGTCTGATATCAAGTCATCTTCCAATAAAAATACTTCAAAGATATTTTTTTTTTCTGCTTGTTCTACATATCTCTTATCTACAAAGAGACGTGTTTTATTTTTCCCAATAATCAACTTACCTTCTATATCCATTTTTGTAAGATAAAAAAGGGAAATTTTATCTTCTAAAATTAGAAAATCTATATTTTCTCTTTTTAAAAAATTTTGAATGTTTTCTATTTTTTTTAAATAAGTCATAAGCTACATCTTTGAGAATAGATTAAAAAGATTTAAATGGATAAATGTTTTTTTACCTACTGGATCATGCATAGGCTCTTTACATTTAAAAAGTTCTATTACAATATATTTAGCTTCTTCTAAAGTATATTTTTTTTTAACGAATCTACTTATTTTTCTTGCTATTATATTGGATAGTTCATTTTTTTGAAAATTTTTAGATTCTTTTAAAATTACTTCTAAAATATAAAAGATATCTTCTTTTTCTAAAAATGTTGGAATAGCATTTATAGATATAGTTCTCTTCCCTATTATATTTATTTCAAATCCCATTTCAAAAAGTGTATTTTTTGAGTTTTCAATAATATAGATTTCTTCATCTGTAAGATCTAAGATGTAAGGTACAGTTAATGTTTGAATGTTTATTTTATTTTTAAAATTTTCAAAAAAGATTCTACTATTAGAGGCTTTTAAATCAAAGCATACGAGATCATCTTTTTCAAAAAAAGATCGAATTAAGAGATAATGGTCTATTAAAGCTATTATCTCTTTAGAAGAAAAGAGAGCTACCTCTTCATATTTTTCAATAGGAATATTTTCTTTTTTAGAAATTGTTTCTTTAAAAAAATAAAGATCTTTTTCAAAAAATATCTCTTTTTTTTCTATTATCTCTTTTTCAAAAGAGTTAGAAACAGCTTTTATTATTTTTTCTTTTATCAGATCTATATCTTTAAATCTAACCTCTTTTTTTTGAGGATGAACATTTATATCTATCTCTTTTGTATCTATATCCAAATATAAAATGAAAACAGGTTTTTCCTTTTCTTTTATCCTTGTTCCATATCCTTTTTTTACAGCATCTTCTATATCTTGACATAAGATAGATCTTCTATTTAAAAAGAGAAATTGATTTGATTTATTTTGTTTTGTAAAAGAGGGATCAGATATAAATCCTCTTAAAAAAAAATTTTTTTCTTTTAAACTTAAAAATTTTAATTTATTAAAAAAAGATTCTCCGAAAATATCTTGGATTCTTTCCTTTAAACTCTCTTCAAAAGAGATTTTTTTTTCTAAAAATTTTTTGTTACCATCTATAATGGAAAAATTGATTTCAGGATGGGATAGAGTTAATTGATTTATTAGTCTTGTTATCTCTAATGATAAATAGGATAAAGGTTTTTGAAATTTTTTTCTTACAGGAACATTATAAAATAGAGATCTAACTTCAACGGATGTCCCCATCTCTCTATTAGATGGATCTAAAGAGATAATTTTTCCACCTTCTACATAAATTGAATGGGAAGATTTTTTTTTATAGCTATCTATTTTTATTTTGCTGATAGCTGCTATTGCAGCTAATGCTTCTCCTCTAAAACCCATAGTTGAGATTATCTCTAAATCATCTATAGTTTTTAATTTGGAAGTTGCATATCGTAAGATAGCTTTTTTTAAATCTTCTTTAGTCATTCCCTTGCCATCATCAGTTATTCTTATATATTGCATCCCTTTTGCTCTTATCTCTATTTCTATATTTTTAGCTTTAGCATCGATTGAGTTTTCGACTAACTCTTTTATAATACATGCAGGCGAAGTGATAACTTCTCCTGCAGCTATTTTACAGATAACATCTTCTGGAAGAATTAAAATTGATGACATAAAGAATCCTCTTTTTTAATATATTAAAAAAAGCGTTAGAAATATATAACTTTTTAAAAAAATGCATAAAAGAGCAAGACATATTGTAAATATTTTAAGAGAGAATGGATACATAGCATATTATGCAGGAGGATGGGTTAGAGATTATCTTTTGGGAGTAGATTCTGATGATATAGATATTGCTACTAATGCTTCTCCAGATGTTATTGAAAAACTTTTTAAACATACTATTCCTATAGGAAAAGCTTTTGGCATAGTTTTGGTAGTTTTGGGAGAGCATTCTTATGAGGTAGCTACTTTTAGAAAAGATCTCTCTTATAAAGATGGAAGAAGACCTGATAAAATAGAATTTACCACTCCTCTAGAAGATGCTAAAAGAAGAGATTTTACTATAAATGGCATGTTTTTTGATCCAATAAAAGAAGAAATTATTGATTTTGTTGGGGGGGAGAAAGATTTAAATAAAAAGATAATTAGAGCAATTGGAGATCCTCATGAAAGGATAAAAGAGGATAGGTTGAGGATGGTAAGAGCTATTCGTTTATCTATTAAATTTGATTTTACAATAGATGATGCATTAAAAAAAGCAATTATATTTCATGCGGAAGAGCTTTTGAAATATGTAGCGATTGAAAGGATATATCAAGAGATTTACAAGATGTCTAAATATAAAAATTTTAAAAAGGGACTTATCTCTTTTTATGATTATAAAATATTACAAACTATTTTTCCCCTTTTAAAAATAGAAAGATCTCTATTAGAAGAGAGGTTAAGATGTTTGGAATATATTCCTAATAATGCTCCTGCCATTGCAAAAATATTAGAACTCTTTCCTGATTATTCTTTAGAAGAAAAAATATCTCTTTGCAGATATTTAAAATTATCGAATAAAGAAATAAATTTTGTTACCTATTATGATAGATTTAAAGAATTTCACAATGGATCTGATTATGAATTAGCATATCTTTATTCTAATAAATATTCAGATCTTGTTTTAAAAATTATAGCTTCACATTTATCTTTAGAAGAAAAAAAAAATTTTTTTAAAAAACATGAGAATAAAAAAAAAGAGTTAGCTAAATATATAGAGAGGATAAAAAAAAGAGATCCTATTATTAAAGCTTTGCATTTGAAAAAAGAGGGGATAGAACCTGGCCCTCTTATGGGATATCTATTAAAAGAAGCTGAAAAGATTTCAATAAATGAAAAAATTGAAGATGAAAAAACCATTCTTTCAAAATTAAAAAGCTGTTTTTGAATGATTTAACTTTGTAAAAAAAAAACATTTGCACAAAAATTAAAAAAATTTTTACAATAAAGCAATTTTTTAACAAAAGGAGTTTTTTGTGAAGAAATTAATCTTTGCTTTTTTGTTATGTTGTTTTAAAATTTTTGGAGAATTTTCTTGGACCTTGCCTTCGCTTGTAATTTCTGGTTATGATGTACTAAACGCGGATGTGAAAATGAATGATTATGGAAATGTACTTTGTCTTTATATAGCAGATGTTTCAGGGGCTGCGGACTATCAGTTAAGAAGAGTAATTTCATCGGATTATGGAGCTTCTTGGTCTAGTGTTGTAACTATTTCCACTGCGCCTATTAATTCTAATGCTAACTTTTCTTTTGATATTAATAATGTGGGTGATGCTGCAGTGATATTTAATATTCAATTTAGTAACCCCCTTTACTCTTCTTATTCTTCAGACTATGGAGATAATTGGTCTTCTATTGTAGGGCCTATTCATCCATTTGCTAAGCATCTTAGTTTAGCTATAAACGATAATAAGATAGGATTATTTGCTTTTACTACTTCTGCAGTTTCTGTTGATGTATATTCAACTCCTGATGGAGGTAGTACTTGGGGGCTTGAGTTTACTGCTGCGCCTGTTAATACTTATTATCTTCCTGCGGTTGCAATAAACAATAATGATGACGCAGTTATGATTTGTTCTGATTATCCTGCTCTTGATGAACCAGTATGTCGTGTGTTTGGTCATTGGAGTGCGGGAACTTTTGGTTTTATAAATCCTCCTTCTCCGATTTTTCCTTCATCTGCATCTAATAGAATAGTTGATGTTAAAATGAATGATGCAGGATTTGTATTATATGCAAGAGGATCAACTCCTGCGGGATCTTATGCACTTTATAGTCTTGATTCTGGCGCTAATTTTTCTTCTGTTATTTTAGATCCTGCTATAGGTAATGATTATGAGTGTTGTATTGATGATAACGGATATGGTATAGTTGTTTGGAATTTATCAGATGGAACTAATGATAGGATTGTGGAAAGACATACAATAGATTATGGAAGTAATTGGAGTAGTCTTGTATATCTTTCTCAAGCTGGTCAAAATGCAAATGATTGTAAAGTTGCATGTGATACATTTGGTAATACTTTTGTTACTTGGCAGAGATCTACCGGTGTTTATGTTCCTGTTCAAATTAGGTGGTCTTTTGATAAAGCTACCACTTGGAGTGATGTATTAGATATATCGCCTGCAGGGCAAAATTCAGATACACGTGGAATAACTATGGATAAAACAGGACATGTTGTTATAGTTTTTAGAAGTACTTTACCAGGACCACAAACTTATGCTTATGCTTCGAATGGAACATGGATACCTTTTTCTATAAGTGGTATATATTTAGGGATAAAAAATGAGGTTAGCAAAAGAAATGTTAATTTCTTTTTAACAAAAGAATTAGTTCATACTATTAGCTGGGAAAAAGTTCCTTTTGCAGTTAGATATAACATATATAAATATGCAAATTTACAAAAACGTATTGCTACTACTACTTCCTTAGAATATGAAATGCGAAATAGTAAAATAGGAGATCAATATTATTTGACTTGGGAGGATAATTTTGGAGTGCAGAGAGATTCAACTAAAATAATAGTAGAATAAAGGAGAATAATTATGTTTAAAAAATTTTTTGTTTTTTTATTTGTTGCAGTTAATGCATTTTCATTAACATGGAATGCTGCTCAAACATTATCTGATGGAGTTAAATCCTATGATCCTCAAATTGCACTTAATTCATTAGGAGAAGCTGTAGTTATTTGGACACAATATGTAAATGGAAACTATGCTATAATGGGTAGATATTCTGATGATTATGGAACAACCTTTTCAAGTGTTGTAATGATTTCAAATCCTTCACAGTCAGCAACAGATCCTAAAGTAGTAATAGATGAAGCAGGTAATGCTGTAGCGGTATGGAAGTATTTTGATGGATCAAATTTTAGAATACAAGAATCATATAAAGAAGCTCAACAGAATTGGTCTACCCCTGCTTATTTATCTCCTGAGAAAAATAATGCAAATATAGCAGAAATATCAATGTCTGCTGATGGGAAAGCAGTTGTAGTATGGGAGAGAGATAACATTACAAAAAGAACTGTTATAGGAGAAAGGCATTCTATTGATGCAGGAAAAAATTGGTCAGCAAATGAAACTATACTTACTAATGTAAATATTTATTCTGAAACCCCTAAAATATTTGTAAGTAATAGTAATATAGCTATTGCAGTATGGAAAGAACAATGCGGTAATTATATGAGAATAGCGGAGAGACATTCCTCAGACTTTGGGGATAATTGGAGTGCAAGATCTTTTATTTCTGAAGATGAAGCAGCTTCAGTAACCCCTCAGATAGCAGGTGATGATTCAGGAAATGTGGTAGTTTGTTGGGTAGAAAATAAATTTATTGTTAAAATGAATAGAACAGCAGATAAAGGAGAGACTTGGTTAGGAACACCTGTTACTCTTTCTACTGAAACAAAGTTTCTTCAAGGATTGCAAATATCAATGAATCAAGCAAAAGTTATGGTTATATGGAATAAAGATTATATAAGTGATCAAGCTACTGTAGCAGGAAGAGTCTCTGCTGATTATGGACAAAATTGGGCTCCTGTAATAGATATTTCAGAAGTAGGGAAATATATTATAAGGCAAACTGTTTCAGTGAATGGATTAGGAAATATAATAGTAGCATGGTTAGAATATTCAGATGATCATTATAAAGTTATAGAAAAAGATTCTGTTGACGGACTAGTATGGAGTTCGCAAGTTGTAATGGATGGATCTGTTACAGATATTACAAAATTATTTATAGCAACAAGTGCTGATGGTAATGTGATAGGAGCATGGAATACTTATGATAGTGGTAAAATTGTGATTAAAGAAGCTACTGCATCATTTTAATTGAAAGATATCTAAAATTAAGGAGAAGTTTTTACTTCTCCTTTTTTTTTTGTTTTTAAAAGAGTTGTAGAAAGAGGCGTCTTAGGGCCATTATTACCTTCATATTTTAAAAGGTCTCCATTTTCTATATCAAACCAACAGGTAGCTTTCCAAAAAATCTTTTTAAATCCAGGTAGAGATATATGTATTTTTTGAGATGTATACTTTTTTTCTCCAATATAAAAAAGCTCTTTTTTTATTTTTTTTGCTAGCATATCTTGTTTAGAAAAGTTCTTAGGACTAATTAAGCAAAAGTATATTTTTTTTTCTTTTGATAAGATAAACGGTTTCAATCCAAAGGAAAATTGTTGGATCCAAGGATCTTTTAATTTATATTTTTTTTTAAAAATTTTTCCATTTTTATATCCTTTTACTAAAAGATCTTTTTTTTGTTTTAATATTGAAAAATTAAGATTTTTATTTTTAGATTTATAAAAATATTTTTCGGTAAAAAAAGAGGGAGAATAGATAATTTTTATATCGGAATATCTATCTGATGAAGTTATACAAATTTCTTTTATTTTTTTTTTCAAAAAAATCTGATATTCATTAGATCGATTTTTTATTGTCTCTTCATAGGTATATGTATAATTTATGGAATATGCTTTTTCAAAAAAAAATAAAGAGATAAATAAAAATAGAAATTTATTCATTATCTCTCCACTTTCCAAAATGAAGGAACAAAGAGTAAAAGTAATGCAAAGAATTCTAATCTTCCTAACAACATCCAAAAGGTTGTTATTATTTTGGAAGTATTAGATAGAAAAGTAAAAGATTGTGTAGGACCCGCAGCTCTAAAACATAAACCTACATTATTTTGAGAGCTTGCTATAACAGCAACTGATGATTCTGGATCTACCCCATCTAATGTTAAAAGCAAAATTCCTAATACAGCAAAAAAAATAGCGATAACAAAAAAAACTAAAACAGTTGTGGCTGTTGTAGAACTTATCTCCTGTTTCCCTATTTTTAATTGTCTTATATCATGGGGTCGAAATATATTTTTTATCTTATGTATAACAATTTTTACTAAAATGTAGATGCGAGATGTTTTTATTCCTCCAGCTGTAGATCCAGCCATGCCACCAACTAACATAAATATCAATAGCATCAATTGTGGGAAAAAGGGCCATAGATCATAGTTTGTTGTTATAAATCCTGTAGATGTTTGAGCAGACATAGATTGAAAAGCTCCATCTCTTAAAGCTGTTCCTAAAGTATATGTTTCTGTAGCTCCATCTAATAATACTCTTTGATGTCCAACAATAGTTAAAGATATAATGATTACTCCGGATAAAGTTATAAGTAAAAAAAAGAGATAATCGGGTTCATAGATTCTATATAATTTTCTTTTTATCAACTGAAAATATAATGCAAAGTTAGTACTGCCTATTAACATAAAAAACATACAGACTAATTCAGTATTTAAATTATTATAAGCTCCTATACTTTCATTTGTTACAGTAAATCCACCTGTAGAAAGGTTAGAAAAAGTGATGCAAAAAGCATCAAATAATTTTATTTTAGGATTTGTCCAGACAAGAAGATAGATCTCTAATATTGTAAAAAATAGATACAATTTCCAAAGAATTGAAGAGGTGTCTTTAATTCGTGGTACTAAGGTGTCTTTTGTAGGTCCAGGCACCTCCATTTGATATAAGAATTTACCTCCTACTGTTAATGTTGGTAAGATAGCTAAAAATAGAACAACTATCCCCATACCTCCTAGCCATTGAATAAAACTTCTCCAAAAAAGAATACCTTTTCCTACTGCTTCTACTCCCGAATATAAAACCTTACCAGTTTTTTTATCTATGATAGGTTTGATTGTGCCATAAAAAGAATATGTTTTTTCGGTAACATGGATATTTGTTTCTTTTATCATAATCTCTTTGTTTGTTATAGGATCGTAAGCTTTAGGATGGATACAGGTAGCTCCTGTTGTGGTAAGACCAGACATAGTTTCAAAGTAAGCATCTATAGGATTTTCTAAGGTTTTACTGAAATAAAAAGGCAGAGAACCTACTATTGCAGTTACTATCCATATTAAACCAACTAGTAAAATACTTTCTCTTCTAGATATGTTTTTTTTTGCATCTTTTCCTAAATAAAAAAATAGTAGAGATAATAAAAGAGATATTACAATAGTTTCTAAAAATGCTAAAGAAGAATGTGGTTGTAAATGGTCTGCTGGCGAAGATAGGAATTGATAATATAAAGAAACCCCTAACGGAATAAATAGTATTAATGAAAAATAAAATAGATAAGTTCCTAAAGTTTTTGATATTAATTTATAATTCATTTTTTCCTTTTAAAAGATATCTTGTAATTCATTTATATGTTCCGGACTTGATATGATAATAATTGTATCTCCTGGAGATATTATTCTATTTCCTTTACCTATCATAACTCTTCCCCTATTTTCTATAGCAGCAACTAAAAGATTTTTAGGTAGCCTTGCTTTAAGATCTGAAAGAGGAATACCTGCAATCTCTGATTCTGCAGATACCTTTATCTCTAAAACTTTAGCTTTATTTTCACATAAAGAAGCTATTGAGATAATTTTTTCTGCATGGATTATAGATAAAATTTTATTAGCAATAGCTACTTTTTCTGACATGGTGAATTGGATATCTAATTCCCTGAGAAGAGGATTTAAAGATACATCTGATATCAAAGCTAACAGTTTTTTACATCCTACTTGTTTACCTAAAAGAGAGATTAAAATATTTGCTTTGTCATCATTTGTACAACTTATAAAAATATCTGATTTATAAACTTCTTCTTCTGTTAAAAAATCTATGTTAGCTCCATCTTTATTTATTATTATGGAGTTTGGTAAAAGATCGGCAAGTTCTTTGCATCTTTTTTCATCTTTTTCTATTATTTTTGTTTTTATATTAGAACGTTCTAATATATGAGCAAGTCTTTGAGCTATAGAATTACCTCCAACTATAGTTACAGATTTAATTTTTTTTTGAGGACAATTAAAGAGATCGTGAAGGTGTTTCATCTCTCCTGTTTCTCCAATAACAGTAACTTCATCTTTTGGTTCGATATGATCTTCTCCATGAGGAAATATTATCTCATCTTTTCTTCTAATCAAACTAATAATCAACTCTTTTGGAAGGGCTAATTTATTTAAAGGTACATCTTTCTTTTTCCAATTTTCAGGAATGGTTATGGTTCTCATCTGAATCATACCGTGAGCAAAATTTTCTATATATATATCTTCAGGATTCATAACGTGTTTTAATATATCATAAGCTGTTAAAACTTCAGCTCCAATAAAATGATCTACAAAAAATAATCTTCCGAAATCTAATCTAGATCTCGATAAAAATCCTATTTCTTTAACTCTTGCAACAGTTTTAGGATATCCTAAATTTTTAGCTATTGCACAAGCAACTAGATTTGTTTCATCATCTCCTGTTATTGCAATAAAAAGAGATGGTTTATGTTCTATTAAGTCATCCAATATCTTCCATCTAGCTGCATATCCAGTTATGGTAGCTACATCTGATTCTTCAGATATTTTTTCTAGCTTTTTAGGGTCTTTATCTATGATAGTTATATTGTGTTTTTCTATGGAAAGAATATTTGCTAGATAAGATCCTTTTTCTCCTGCTCCTAAAATAACGATATTCATAATTTTTTATAATACAAATTTAAAAATTAAAATTAAAGATGCATCCAATCTTTACTATTTATTATTTTCCCAAAGGCACTTAAATTTGTGAGAGATGCTTTATGCAACTCTTCACTATAATTTGCTACACAATCTATTAATGTCACTATTCTATAATTTCTTACCATAGCTTCTCGAGCTAGCATCTCTACAGCTTCGTTAGTTGTTACGCCTCCTATAATAATCTCTTTTATATCGAAAGCATTAAGATATTTTTCTAATTCTGTTTGATAAAATCCTGAAATACTCCATTTCTTTATTTTATAATCTATTTGAGGTAACTGTTCTAAAAAATCATGCCCCCAACTATTTTCTCTAAATCCTTCATTTTTTAAAAATGGTCTAACTTCTATAAAAGCATCTAATCCAATTGCTTTTTTATTGAAATCTTCTAAAATTGTAAATTGAGTAGCAATTATTGGAATTTGATTGTTTTTACAAAAATGGATTGTTTCTATTATATTTGGAATGATTGACTGAATATTTTGAATTCCTAAACCATTTTTGTTATATATTCCATCGATATGACAGGTATCATTTTGCATATCAACAACTATAAAACATTTTTTTTGGGGAAACATCTATTGTTTTTTTCCTTTTTAATATTTTTTTAACTGTAAATTGAATTTTTGTCGATAATATGAATTTAAAAATTTTTAAGTATAAAAAAATATTTATAAGGATTTATAATTTGTTAACGCACCGATAGCTCAATTGGATAGAGTCCCTGGCTACGGACCAGGAGGTTAGAGGTTCGAGTCCTCTTCGGTGCAATTTATGAAAATAAAAATATTTGCAATAGGACCAATTTTAACAAATACAATATTTTTGATATGTGAAAAAACGAAAGAGATGGCTATTATAGATCCTTCTATAGGAGCTTATGAGAAGATTTTAAAATATGAAAAAGATTTTTCTATTAAAACTATTTTGTTAACTCATTCTCATTGGGATCATATAGCTGATGTTTTTAAAATAAAGAAAAAGACGAATGCTTTGGTTTATATACATAAGTTAGATAGTGAAAATTTAAAAAAACCTGGCTATGACAAATTGCCTTCCATGGTAAAAATAGATCCTGTAGAACCCGATATTTATATAGAAGATAAGATGAAATTATTCGTTGGAGATATAGAGATAGAGGTTATTCATACTCCAGGACATAGTCCAGGAAGTGTTTGTTTTTATATATCAAAAGAAAAGATTTTATTTTCTGGAGATACTCTTTTTCATGGGGGCATAGGTAGGATTGATTTTCCTTTTTCTAATCCATCAGATATGCAAAAATCTTTAAAAAAGTTATTTAAACTTCCGAATGATGTTACAGTAATTCCAGGGCATGGAAAGAAAACAACTATTGGAAAAAGTAAAAATCTAATTCATCTTTTTGATGAAGAATAGTTATCTTAAATAAAAAATAATATAACTAATCAAGTTGTGGTTAAAACATTATACAATGATAAGATTAAGCTGTTTAAAATTCGATCTTTGTTCCTATTGTTACTCCAGAAAATTCTAAATCTTGGTTATCTTCAGGAGCTGAAGAGAAAGATAGTTTATCCCATATATAATTTGTTTCATATGCTGTATAAATGTTGAAAAATATTTTGTCGTTGTTAAAATATTTTCCATATGCAAATCCTAACATAATTTGTAGAAGAGGTTTAATTTTTGAATATTTGTTCGAGAATAATTTATCAGCTTCTTCATACTCATATTTATCCGATGGATTGCTTTCTTTTCCCCATACTAATGCTGTTGTTATATTATTGAAGATCGAGAAAGAATGAGAAAGGTGACAATCTATATGCATCCCTCCTTTTAATCCTATTCCCCAAAAATCATTTTTATAACAAAATCCAAAATTATTTATATCTTTTGAAGTATTTGTAAACTTTTGATCTATAATTAAAGCTATTAATCCAAAATTAGGTCTAAGTGAAAAATATTTTCCTGGATAAAAATATCTTCCCATCTCTAAATCCCATCTATTGTATTTTAATAACCAGGAACCTTTAGAATAATATGCTTCATTTTGAAATGACTCATCTGGATCTATCTCCACAGGAATTAAAATAAAATCATTTGATGCGTTTAAAGTTTTGGATACATTTGAATGTATATATGTCCAATATGCATATATATCCCATTCATCATGTGTTGAATTATATCCTAACCCTAATCTAAAACCTGGTTCGAATTTAAAATTCACTCTTTCAACTTTTTTATAAATTGATGCATCATCTGTTACAGTTTCTTTGGTAGCTACTACTGCAGCATTATTTTTTACCATCCAATATAAAAATTCTATTTTTATGATAGCTCCACTATTATCTGGATATTTTATAATTTTTGGTTTTTTTTGATTTATAATAGTGGGTTCTTTTTGATTTTCTTCTCTTATCATATGCATAGCAAGAGACTCATTTTCTTGCGAATATCCAACATAACTAATAAATAACATAGCTATAAAAATGCTGCGCATAATACCTCCTATTTAAGATAGGATACATTATTAATTTATTCTTTAAAATATATTTTTTCTTTAAGCTCGTCTTCAATTTCTAATAGTCTGTTATATTTAGAAGTTCTATCAGATCTAGAAAGAGATCCTGTTTTTATTTGACGAGAAGAACATCCAACAGAAAGATCTGCTATAAAAGTATCTTCTGTTTCTGCTGACCTATGAGAAATTATAGCATTGTAATTATTTTTTTTTGCTATTTTTATTACTTCTATGGTTTCAGAAAAAGTTCCTATTTGATTTAATTTTATTATAATAGCATTAGCAACATTATTTTTTATTCCTTTATTTATAAATTTTTTGTTTGTGACAAAGATATCATCTCCTACAATCTGAATTTTATCTTTTAATCTTTTTGTCATCTCTATCCATCCTTCCCAATCATTTTCATCTAATCCATCTTCTATTGAGTCTATTGGATAATTAGAAATTAATTTTTCTAAATATTTGAGTTGTTCTTCTGATGTTTTTTCTTTATATGGTTTTTTTGAAATCTTTTTTTTTAGTTCGAAATATTTTTTTTTAGTTTTATCATAAAAAGAAGAGGCAGCAGCATCTAATGCTATTGAAATCTCTTTTTTAGGTTTATATCCTGCTTTTTCTATAGCTTTTAAGATAAAATCTAAAGCTTTTTCATCTGAGTCTATATTAGGAGCAAATCCTCCTTCATCACCTACAGATATTGATAGATTATTTTCTTTTAAAAGCATTTTTAAAGAATGGAAAACTTCAGATCCCCATCGTATAGCTTCTTTAAATGATGGTGCAGCTATAGGTCTTATTATAAATTCTTGAATATCTAAAGGAGTATCTGCATGGACTCCTCCATTTATTATATTCATCATAGGACATGGAAAAATAAATTTTTTTTCTTCTTCAAAAAATTGTTCTTGAATATATCTATATAACGGAATTTTTTTTGCATTTGCTGCAGCTTTAACTATAGCCATAGATGTTCCTATTATAGCATTAGCACCTAAATTTTTTTTATTTTCTGTACCATCTAAGTCAATCATCATTTTATCCAAAAGATATTGATCAAAAATATTTTTTCCTTTTAATAGATTATTTATAGGTCCATTAACATTAGCGACTGCTTTAAGAACACCCTTTTTAAAATATCTTTTTTCATCATTATCTCTTAATTCTAGTGCTTCATGTTCTCCTGTAGAAGCTCCTGAAGGTACTTTTGCTCTTTGAATATTTTTGCCTTCGGTTTCTAAAATTACCTCTAAAGTGGGGACTCCCCTTGAATCTAATATTTCTATAGCATGAATATTTAAAATCTTCATAAAAAAATCCTTTTTTTATTTTATTTTAAAAAAGATATTTTTTATAAAAAAGCATTTTATTTTGTGAAAAAATTAAAAAATTTTTATGATAATAAAAATTTATGAGAACAGTAATTATTTGTTTGTTATTTTTTTTTAAAATTTTTGGTGAATTTTCTTGGTCGTTACCATCAAAAATACTTTCTCCAGCAGGTTCTAATGCATCTTCTCCTCAAGTTAAAATGGATAATTATGGAAATGTTATTTGTTTATGGCTTAGAAGTTATGCAGGGAAAAAAAGAATAGAAAGAACTATTTCTAATGATTATGGTGTTTCATGGAATGATAATGTTTTTATAACTTCAGAGACAATAGATGTGGTATATTTTAAATTAGCTATGAATGATTCTGGGCAGATATCATTATGTTGCCAGCCAGATCCTGGTATGTTTGGTAGTAACCTTTATGCCTATTATTCCATAGATTATGGGTTAACATGGAACTATAGTACTTCTTTAGATGATAGTGCTGATAATTTATCTATGTCTATGGATAAATATGGAAAAGTATTAGTTGCTTATGATCGTGTTACTAACATTATGGTACGTGTATCTTCTAGTTATAACGGAGGAAAGAATTGGCATATTGGTGTGCATGATACTACTGGTGATCGGCAGATAGCGAAGATTGTTATGAATGATAACAATCAAGCAGTTCTTCTATATCAAGAGACATTTTTTGCTAAATTATGTAGAAGTTATGCAACATACACTACTAGTTGGCATTTCTCTTCCGAATTTATTTTTTCTGAAGCAGCTCCTGGAGGAGATTTAAAAATGAATGATTCAGGTTTTGTGATTTATAGCAGTTGTAAAAGTGGTGTACATAATGAGTCAGTGGAACTGCATAGCACTGATGCTGGAGAAAATTTCTCTAGTCTTTATTACTTATCAGAGTTAGGTTTTTATGTTCAGCTAGACAGCCAGAGATGTGCTATTGATCAAAATGGATATGCGAGTGTTGTATGGGAGATATTCGATGGAGCTAATAATATAGTTCAAGAAAGGCATACAACAGATTATGGAAATAGTTGGAGTGAGTCTTGTTATCTTTCAGAAGAAGGACAAAGTGCATGGGATACTGTTATTTCTTCTGATAAATTTGGAAATACTTTTGTCAGTTGGTATAGATCTAATGGAACTAACAATATTAGACAGGTTAGATGGACTTTGGATAAAGGGAATACATGGAGTGAGATTTTAGATGCTTCAGAAGCAGGACAAAATGCAGGGGTAGGAGATATGGCAATGAATTTAACAGGTTATGTTATGTTAACTTTTTTAAGAAGTGATGGGTCTCATCATTTAGTTAATATTGTTACAGGAAGTTGGTATGATTCATCAATAGGAATTAAAACAAATTTAATTAAAGAAAATATAGATTTTTTTCTGACAAGAGAATTAATTTGCAATCTTGAATGGAATGATAATCCTTTTGCTGTGAAATACAATCTATATAAAGATAAAGATCTAACAATACTACTAAGTTCCACTACCAAGTTACAATATCCAATACATAATGCTAAGATAGGTAATAGATATTTTTTAACTTGGGAAGATTATATGGGAGAGCAACGAGATAAAACTACAATATTTGTGAAATAGAATTTTTTTAAAAAAATCAGTTTTTTGAATATTCTTCAAAAAGATATTTTTTATAAAAAAGTATTTTTGATAAAGAGCAGTAAAATATTTACATAAAAATTTAAAAAAATTTATGATTATATAAAGTTTATTTTATGAAAAAAATAGTTATAGCAATATTTTTTTGTTTTAAGATTTTTGGAGATTTTTCTTGGAGTTTACCTTCAGCAATTTCGTCCATAAATTATGATGCATTATCT
>LJUH01000038.1 GCA_001303765.1 Chlamydiae bacterium SM23_39 | reverse complement strand
AACGGGAAAAAAGTTACTTTTTCATATAAAAAATAAAAAAAATAACATCAGCTTTTTCTATTTTCTAAATTTTTCTAATTTCTATTTTTCATGAAATATTCGGGCTATGGGATTTTTTTCGATATTGACGAACATGATACATGATGGTTTTTATCTACCATTTTTAAGAAAGGTTTTTTTTGAAAACAGATCTCTTTAGCATAGGGACATCTATTAGAAAAATTACATCCTTTTATGGGAGAGAATTGAGGGGGTAATTCATTTTCTGAAATTAAAGTTTCTTTTTTTATTTTTAAACTGGAATTTATAAGATTTTTAGTATAAGGATGGAAGGGATTTTTAAATATTTTTTCAGAAGGAGCTTGTTCTACTATTTCTCCTAAATACATCACAGCTATTTGTGTAGATATGTATTTAACAACTGCAAGATCATGAGCTATAAATAGGTAGGTTAATTTTAAATTTTTTTGAAGAGTTTTTAAAAGATTTATTATTTGAGCTTGGATTGATACATCTAATGATGATATAGGTTCATCTAATATCAAAAATTCTGGATTTAAAGATAAAGCTCTTGCAATTGTTATCCTTTGCCTTTGTCCTCCACTAAATTCATGAGGAAATTTTTTTAAACAAGATTTAGACATTTTAACATAATCTAAAAGAGTGTATATATTTTCTCCTTTTATCTTATGTATTTTTAAAGGTTCTTCTAATATCTCTTTTATCGTCATTCTTGGATTTAAACTAGAATAGGGATCTTGAAATATTATTTGCATTTTTTTCCTATATTTTTTGAATTCTTTTATAGAAAGATCAAAAATATTTGTTTTATTAAAAAAAACTTCTCCAGCTGTTTGTGGGATCAATCTCAATATAACCCTTGCTAAAGTGGATTTACCACAACCAGACTCTCCAACCAATCCTAATGTTTCACCTTTTTTTATATTAAAATTTATATTGTCAACAGCTTTTAATATCTTTTTTCTTATAAAAAAATATTTTGTTAGATTCTTTGTTTCTATAATCATTTTTCCTCTTTATATAACCAACAAGCTGCTTTTTGATTTTTTTTAAAAAAATAGTATTTTGGTTTTTTTTGAAAACATATTTTTTGTGCATAAGGACATCTATCTGAAAATATACATTTTTCTTCTATTTTTATAAGGTCAGGAGGAGTTCCTATTATAGTTGTTAATTGCTCTTTTTGATCTTCAATACTAGGGATAGATTGTAAAAGAAGTTTTGTATAAGGATGTTTTGGATGGTTTATTATATCTTCAGAAGATCCTTCTTCCATTATTTCTCCTCCATATATAACTAAGATACGATCGGATATATTTGAAACTAATTTTAAATCATGACTTATAAAAATAATACTCATATTCATCTTTTTTTGTATTTTCATTAGTAAAGACATTATCTGTGCTTGTATTGTTATATCTAATGCTGTTGTTGGTTCATCAGCTATTAATATTTTTGGATTCATAGCTATAGCTATTGCAATCATTATTCTCTGTTTTTGTCCACCACTTAATTCGTGGGGATATTGATGAAAACGCTCTTCCGGGTTTTTTATTTCAACAGCTTTTAATAATTTTATTACTTTCTCTTTTGATCTATCTTTTTTTATTGCTTCTAAAATCTGTTTCCCTATTTTTATTGTGGGATTTAAAGAGGTCATAGGATTTTGAAATATATAAGCTATCTCATTTCCTCTGTAGGGACATAGTTTTTTTGTTGGTTGAGTTAAAAGATTAGTTTTTTGAAAAAATATTTTTCCTTTAACATATTGTACAGGAGGAGATGGTAAAAGTTTTACCAAGCTTTGAGTTAAAACCGATTTTCCACATCCTGATTCTCCTACTATTCCTAACGTTTCTTTTTCAAATAGATGAAAGTTTATATCTCTTAATGCATGGACTTTTTCATTGTATAAAGTGAAATGTATTGTAAGGTCTTCAACTTCTAATATTTTTTTCATCTTCTCTCTTTTGGATCAAAAGCATCTCTTAATCCATCTCCAAAAAGGTTAAAACCAAACATGGTTAAAGTTATCATGATAGCAGGAAAAAAAAGCCTCCAAGGATAATATCTTAAAGCAGGTAAGCTATCATTAATCATAACTCCCCAACTAGATACAGGGGCTTGTATTCCTAATCCTAAAAAACTTAAAAAGGTTTCTGTGAAGATAGCTGTAGGTATAGTAAATGTCATAGTTGTTATAATAGTTCCAAAAGTATTAGGTATTAAATGACAAAAGATTATTCTTTTTTTTGAAGCTCCTAAAGCATTAGCTGATTGTATAAAATTATTTTCTAGTATTTGAAGAGCATGGTTTCTTATTATCCTTGACATATTTATCCATCCAGTTGCTGTTAAAGCTATTAAAACAGTTAAAAAACCGGGTTCCATTATTACTATTAGTAATAAAACTATTAAAAGGTAGGGAATAGAATATAATATATCACAAATTCTCATCATTATTTCATCTATCATTCCTTTAAAATATGCTGCTGTTGTTCCCCATATTACTCCTATTATTACATCTATTACTGCAGCTATTATTCCTACTGATAAGGATATCCTTGCTCCCCACCATATGCGAGTGAATATATCTCTTCCCAATTCATCAGTTCCAAACCAAAATTTTGAGGAAGGGGGAGAATTTTTTAGTTCTAGGTGAGTCTCAAAATATTTATATGAGTTGATATGAGGTCCTATTATTGCCATAATTATAAGAAATAAAAGAAAAAAAGTTCCAATAATAGCAGCTTTATTTTTACAAAATCTGAATTTAACATCTTGCCAGAAAGAAAAATTTTTATTTTTCATATTTTAATTTTTTAGGAATTATTTTTATTCTAGGATCTAACATAGCTGTTAAAACATCACCTAAGAATACTAAGGTTATTAAGATAGAACTGAAAAAGACTGTTAGACCTAATATTACTGTATAGTCTCTATTAGATATGCTTAGTATTAACCATTGTCCAAGTCCGGGAATTCCAAAAATTTTTTCTATTACAAAACTTCCTGTTAATACATAAGTAGCTATAGGTCCAATATAAGAAAGAATAGGAATAAGAGCATTTTTTAGTCCATGTCTAAATATTACTTTAAAATGTGTTAATCCTTTAGCATAAGCATTTTTTATATAATCTTGTTCTAATACTTCTATCATATTTGTTCTAATAATTCTTGCTATAAAAGCTGTGGGAAGAGCTGATAAAGAGATAGCTGGAAGTATTGTATATAAAAAATTATCCCATCTAGCTACAGGTAGTATTTTTAGTTTTATTGCAAATATATATTGTAAGAAGGTGGCTAATAAAAAATTGGGAACAGATATGCCTATTATGGCTACGATAGTATAAAAATGATCTTGCCATTTATTTTTTTTTAAAGCTGCTAGGCTTCCAAAAAATATTCCAAAAAAAATAGATAAAGAAAGAGCTTCTAATCCCAATACAATAGAAACAGGAAATCCATCTCTTATTATTTGATTGACAGTTCTTCCTTGATATATGAATGAAGGGCCTAAATCTGCTTTTAAAAATCCTTTGATATATTTTAGGTATTGAAGGTGTAAAGGTTTATCAAGTCCATAATATTTGTATAAAGCAGCTAATGTTTCTTTAGGAATCTCCTGAGAGCTGATAAAAGGATCTCCAGGAATAGATTTCATTAAAATAAAAGTCAAGGTTATCACAAATAGAATGGAAAGGAGGAAAATCATTAATTTTTTTAATAAATAATTAAGCATTTTTTAGAATTATACTTATTTTTAATAAGTTATCAAATTAAATCTTATGATAGAAGTTTATTTGTTAAAATAATAGAATTGGTTATGAAAAAAATTTGTTTTATTAGTTTGGGATGTTCTAGAAATCTGGTTGATACAGAGATAATGGTAAAATTTTTGGTAGATAATAAATATGAACTTACAGATTTGACAAAAGCAGATTTTTTAATTGTAAATAGTTGTGCATTTATTAAAGAAGCTAGAGAAGAATCTATCAATGTTATTAGAGAGGTTTTTAAAAATAAAAAAAAAGATGCAAAAGTAATTGTTACTGGATGCATGACTAATATATTTTTATCTCAATTAAAAAAAATTTTTAAAAAAATATTTTTTTATTTAGGCCCTGGGAATTTAGAGGATATTATAAAAGCTGTGACATCTGAGAAAAAAGGAGAGGTAATTACTAAAAAAAGTTATTTAGAAAATTTTAAAAAAGATTTTAGAATTTTATCTACAAAACCTAATTTTGCTTATTTAAAAATTGCTGAAGGATGTTCAAAAAGATGTTCTTATTGTCTTATTCCTTCTATTAAAGGGAGTTTAAAATCTAAAGAGATAGATCAAGTTGTTTATGAATTTAAATCACTTTTAAATAAAGGAGTATATGAGGTTATTTTGATAGCACAGGATCTTTCTGATTATGGTAAAGATTTAAATGAAAAAAAAGGATTAGAAAAGCTTTTAAAAAAACTTTTAACAATAAAAAAAAATTTTTGGATAAGGCTATTATATCTTTATCCCGATGGTATAACAGATAGTTTAATAGATATTATAAAATCTGATGAAAGGATATGTAACTATGTCGATATTCCTATTCAACATGTTAATGATGATATTTTAAAAAAAATGGGAAGGGGAGTAGATAAAAAAAAGATTTTTTCTATTATTGAAAAATTAAAAAAGAGAATTGAAGATATAGTTATTAGGACTACTTTAATGGTGGGATTTCCTAATGAAACGGAAAAAAAATTTTTAGAGCTTTTAGATTTTATAAAATATTTTGAATTAGATCATGTAGGTGTTTTTAAATTTTCTAGGGAAAAAGGTACAAAAGCTTATCATATGAAAGAACAGATTTTTGAAAGTGTAAAAAAGGATAGGTTAAAAAAATTATATCAGATACAAAAAAAGATTGTAGAGAAAAAAAACAGATTTTTAATAGGAAAAAATCTTGAGGTGTTTATAGAAGAATACAATAGATCTTCTAATCTTTTATTAAGTGGAAGATATTATGGTCAAGCACCTGAAATAGATCCTGTTATTTTAATAAATAATAGTTCTGAAGTTAAAGAATTTTATAAAAAATATTTAGTTAAGATTACTGGATTTTCTGAATATGATTTGATTGGAAAGGTTATTTAATGGTTTTTAAAAAATTTTATAGAGTATTTGAAGTGATTTAGATTTAATTGCTAAAAGTAATTATTGTTTGAGTAATAGTTGGTGCTAATCGAGATATTTCTAATGCGTCTTCTATGTCCCCGTTTTCTATAAGTGTTGTAATACATTTTCCTATTATAAAAGACTTATTCCAAGTATCATTATTCTTTAATTCATTTTTTATATCATTTTGGTTAAAATATTTTTTTGCAATTAGTTCTGAATAATGATCACGTAAATAATCATGAAAAAAATTTTTCATTTTTAATTTTTTTAAATATTTTTTAATAATATGGTTAGTATTTTTATTAATCGCATCCTTATCATTTTTATTATCGATCTGCATTATAAGATCAAGTATTAATACTAGGATTTTAGGATCTTCAAATGATTTTAAGTTTATTTTTGATCTTGATTGTAAATATTCAAAATTGTATTTATTTAATTGTTCTTTCCAGAAATTTTTATTTTTTACTTCATTGTAATAAGCTTTACAAATGCTAGCTAATGCAATTATATCTTTAGTATAAAGAAATTTTGATATTTCCCAAAAAATTTCTTTTGGTACATGTAGTTTTTCATTGCTATTAATCATAATTGCATATGTTATCATAATTATATATTATTGCTAAAGTTAATTTTAAATAAAAATTTTTTAAAAAAGATTTAAAGTTTTGATATTCTTATATCATGGATGTAGTGATTTACCGAAAAAAAGCTTGTTATGCAAAAAGATCTATAGCACATAGATGGTTAAAAAGCTGGTAAAATTAGTAGCGATATTTATGTGATTGCAAAATTTATTGGAATAGGTTCATAGTATATCTTTGAGAACATGTTAAAGATGGAAAAATTGATTTTGATGTATTTGACATTAAAGTAGAAAGAATTGATTATACAAAATTGTTAGGGAAAATCGATTTTTTATTATAAAAAAATGATAAATAAAAAAATTAATAAACATGGTTTTTGGATAGGTGATGATAATGATTTTATCTATTCTTATGATAAAAAATTATCTTTAGCTATTTTGAAATTTTTTAAAAAAGAAAGAGTTAAAAGAGTTGTAGATTTTGGATGTGGTAAAGGAGAATATATAAAATTTTTTTTAGATAAGGGGATAAAAGTTAAAGGATATGATGGTAATCCTTATACTAAAAAGATAACTAATGGATTAGGAGAAGTTTTAGATTTAGCAATAAGGCAAGATTTAAAAAATAGTTTTGAATGGGTTATTAGCTTAGAAGTGGGAGAACATATACCTGAAAAATATGAAAATGTATTTATAGATAATTTAATAAGGCATTGTGAAAAGGGAATAATTTTAAGTTGGGCTATTTCAGGACAGGGAGGAGAAGGGCATTTTAATGAAAAAGATAATGAAAGTGTTAAAAATGTTTTTTTTAAAAAAAAATTTTTATCAGATATATCTCTTGAAAATTTTTTTAGAAAAAATGCTTCTCTTTGGTATTTTAAAAATACTATAATGGTTTTTAGAAAAATTTTATGAAAAAAGAGAATATTTTATATATATTACTTGCTTGTTTTATTGTATCTTTTGGAAGCTTTCTTTTTGGATTTAATACAGCTGTTATCTCAGGAGCTTTACTTTACATAACTGATGAGTTCCATCTTAATTTCTTTCAAGAGGGATTATTGGTAAGTATACTTATATTAGGTGCTGTATTTGGAGCTTTTATAGGTGGTATCTTAGCTGACAAATTTGGAAGAAGATTAACTCTTTTTTTTGTTTCTATCTTGTTTTTGTTGGGAACAACATTAGTAATAGGTAAGATTTTTTTATTTTTTTTGTTTGGAAGATTTATTCAAGGTATAGGTGTTGGAATAGTTTCTTCGGTTGTTCCATTATATATTTCAGAGATATCTCCAATAAAATATAGAGGAGCTTTAGTTTCTTTAAATCAATTAGCTATAGTATTGGGAGTATGCATATCTTATTTGGTAGATTATTTTTTATTAGATTGGAGAATGATGTTAGGATTTGCTTATATACCCTCTTTATTTTTGTTTTTAGGGCTTTTTTTTATAAAAGAAACCTCTGCTTTTTTAGAAAAAAAGAAAAAAAAATTTTTAGATAAAAAAGAAGTTTTTTTTAAAAAAGAAAATAAAAAAGCTCTTTTTGTAGGTATAGGTATAAGTGTTATACAGCAGATCACAGGTATTAATGTAGTTATATATTATGCACCTAAAATTTTTAAGTTGGTTAAATCATTTGATCATTCTCAAGCTATATTTATAGCAGTTATTTTAGGTATTGTGCAGTTTGTAATGACAATCTTTTCTTTATTTTTGATAGATAGAGTAGGTAGAAGAAAACTTCTTTTATTTGGAAGTTTAGGGATGGCTATAAGTATGTTTTTTTTAGGATTTGCAATAGAATTAGGGATAGGTGCAAATATTATTATTTTGAGTTTAATTTCTTATATATCATTTTTTGCTATTAGCTTAGGTCCTATTGCTTGGCTTTTGATAGCTGAAATATTTCCTCTTTCTATTAGAGGAAGAGCAGTTGGAATAGCTGCTTTGAGTAATTGGGGAGCTAATTATTTGGTTTCTTTTAGTTTTTTGCCTTTAATGGGATTATTAGGTGCTGGAAAAACATTTTTTTTATTTTCTTTGATATCTGTTTTTTCTTTTTATTTTATTAAAAAAAGAGTTCCTGAGACTAAAAATAGAAGTTTTGAAGATATTCAAGAATTTTGGAAAAAGTAAAATTTTTTTAATTTTTTTTTAATGAAATAAATATTATATTTTTTTTAAAAAGGAGTTTTTTATGGATGTAATAAAACTTTTAGGAAAAGAAGCTAAATATTTTTTAGATCATAAATGTAATACTGTTTCTAAAGAAAAGCTTCATATACCTGGAAAGGATTGGGTTGATAGAATTTTTTTTAATTCTAATAGAAATATAAGAGTGTTGAAAAGTTTAAAAGAACTGTTAAATCATGGAAGACTTAAAGGGACTGGTTATCTATCTATTTTACCAGTAGATCAAGGGATAGAACATTCAGCAGGAGCTTCTTTTTGTTATAATATTGATTGTTTTGATCCTGAAAATATAATAAAACTTGCAATAGAAGGAGGATGTAATGCTGTTGCTACTACTTCAGGAGTTTTAGGAATGGTAGCTAGAAAATATGCTCATAAAATACCTCTTATTTTGAAATTTAACCATAATGAATTTTTATCTTATCCTAATAGATACGATCAAATTATTTTTTCTTCTGTGAAAATGGGATATGATATGGGATGCGTTGGAGTGGGAGCTACTATATATTTTGGTTCTGAAGAGAGCCGTAGACAGATAGTAGAGGTTAGTAAAGCTTTTGAGATAGCTCATGAATTTGGGATGATAACTATATTATGGTGTTATCTTAGAAATTCTAGTTTTAAAACTAAAGATAAAGATTATCATACTGCAGCTGATCTTACAGGACAAGCTAACCATTTAGGAGCTACAATACAAGCTGATATCATTAAACAAAAGCTTCCTACAAATAATGGAGGTTTTAAAGAATTGAATTTTGGGAAATATGCAGATAAGATGTATACTGAACTCTCTTCTGATCATCCTATTGATTTAACTAGATATCAGATTGCAAATAATTATATGGGCAGGGTTGGATTGATCAATTCAGGAGGACCCTCAGGTAAGGATGATATAGTTCAAGCAGTAAAGACAGCTGTTATTAATAAAAGAGCAGGAGGTATGGGATTGATATCTGGAAGAAAAGCTTTTCAAAAACCTTTGAAAGAAGGAATTAGAATATTAAATGCTATACAAGATGTATATTTAGATAAAAAGATAACTATAGCTTAACCTTCCCAAGGAAAAGGTCTATTAGCTTGAGGTATATCGTTTTTTTCTTTTTTAGGTTTTAAAATATTGAAAAATTTGAAAAGAGGATTTTTTTCTTTTATTTTTAAAGATGTTATTTGGTATAAAGCTTTTTTTGTATCTATTTTTATTTTTTGCATAGATCCTGTAATAGGTATTTTGAGAGTATAATTTTTTGGTAAATTTTTTATATTAAAACTTTTTGCTAAAGTATAGGAAGGTATCCCTAGAAACATTTTGATATTGTCGTTTGTTATATCTATAATACCCCAAGTAAATATATGAATAGAATTTTCTAAAAGAAAATCAGCTCTATAAATATTTAGTTTCCCATCATGTAATCTTAGTATAAATGGAGCTGCCCATACATCTATTTGATCTGGAGAAAAAAAAGAGTTATATTTTAAAAATCTTATTATTAAATTTAAGGTATCATCTTTTATTTTAAATTTTCCAAAATTTAAGATAGCTTTATCTATTTTTATTTTTTTTATATCTAAATCTATTGGAAGTAGAAATCCATCTTTTGAGATTTCTATAAAGATAGGATTTTCTTGTTTTAATTTTTTTTGTATTTCTTGATTTGTAATTTTGCCTATTAAATTTTTTTGTAAAAAAATTTCTTTATTTCTATAATTTCCAAAAAAAGAAAAAGAGGCATTTGTTGAATTTATTACTATATCAAAAGGTCCTTCATTATTTTGAATTTTAAAATTGCTTTTTATATTTATAGTTTTTCCTAAAAGTTGTTTTAGTAATAAAAGTTGCTTATTTTTAAATGTTTCTAATATTATTGATGGAAAATTTTTTAAATCTATATAACCCGAATAATTGTCTTTTTTATATTTTACATCGATATTAAAAAATCCTTTTTCATTTTCTGAAGATAAAATATCTCCTTGTCCTTTTATTAAAAAAAGTTTTTCTTTTTTTATGAATCCATTGATATTTTTTAAAGTAATCTTATCTCTAAAAATAGAACCATTTTTTATTTCAAAAGAAAGATCTTTTGAAAAAAATTTTTTTTTTAATAAATTAAAAAAATTTGAATGGTATAAAAGAGTTTCTATATTTATTTTTGTTTTTTTATTTGAAATATTTAAATAATAAATCTCTTGAGGTCCTAACCATGAAAATTTTAATTTTTTAGCATCAAAATCATATCCTTTTTTTTGAAATATTTTAACTATTATCTTTTTTCCTATAGGAGTTGATAGGATGTAAGGAGTGGAAAATAAAAATAAAAAAAATAGAATAAAAAAGATAATAGTTTTTTTATATTTCATAATTTGTCTTTTATCATTTTTTTTATTTTTTTGAAATTAAAATAGATTTTTTATTTTAAAAAATAAATTTTACAAAAAATAATTTACAGAATTATTTTTAACGAGTCATTTAAGGTTTTATGCTATTTTACACTTTTTTCTGAATATTTTTTCAATTTCTCTTGCTTTTTTTAAATTCTTTTTTTGCATATGCTTTTGCAATTTCTTCAAATGCATAAGATTTATTTGTTTCATTAGAAATCTTTTCTGCTATTGTTAATGCTTTTGTAAAATCTCCTTTTTTTGCATATGCTTTTGCAATATATGCAAATACATAAGATTTCCAATAATTATCAGAAATCTTTTCTGTTATTTCTAATGCTTTTGTAAAATCTCTTTTTTTTGCATATGCTTTTGCAATATATGCAAATACATAAGATTTATGTGTTTCACTAGAAATCTTTTTTGTTATTGTTAATGCTTTTGTAAAATCTCCTTTTTCTGCATATGATTTTGCAATTCTTTTAAATGCCCAAGATTTATGTGTTTCACTAGAAATCTTTTTTGTTATTGTTAATGCTTTTGTAAAATCTCCTTTTTCTGCATATGATTTTGCAATATGTGCAAATGCCCTAGATTTCCAACCTTCATCAGAAATCTTTTCTGCTATTTCTAATGCTTTTGTAAAATCTCTTTTTTTTGCATATGCTTTTGCAATTTCTGCAAATGCATAAGATTTATGTGTTTCATTAGAAATCTTTTTTGCTATTTCTTCTGCTTTTGTAAAATCTCCTTTTTTTGCATATGCTTTTGCAATTTCTGCAAATGCATAAGATTTATGTGTTTCACTAGAAATCTTTTTTGTTATTGTTAATGCTTTTGTAAAATCTCCTTTTTCTGCATATGATTTTGCAATTTCTGCAAATGCCCAAGATTTATTTGTTTCACTAGAAATCTTTTTTGTTATTGTTAATGCTTTTGTAAAATCTCCTTTTTCTGCATATGATTTTGCAATTTCTGCAAATGCCTTAGATTTCCAACCTTCATCAGAAATCTTTTCTGCTATTTCTTCTGCTTTTGTAAAATCTCTTTTTTTTGCATATGCTTTTG
>LJUH01000037.1 GCA_001303765.1 Chlamydiae bacterium SM23_39 | reverse complement strand
TATAAATAATTTAAGAGAAGGGGCATCTTCTCTTGGGCTAGATATTGTAAGACCTGATCCTTCAGGCGAATATTGTTTGAATCCAGAATCCAACTGACTTTAGTTGTTGGAGTATGTCAAAATAGTCTTATGAAAAGAGATGATTCTGAGAAAACTATAAAAAAATCTACAACTAGTTTTTTTTGTGGATCATTATGTAGTAGATTTTCTGGAGCTTTTAGAGATATAACTTTAGCATATTTTTTTGGAAGTAGTGCTTTTATTGCAACTTTTATGGTTGCTTTTCGTTTTGCTAACCTTTTTAGAAGGTTTTTTGGAGAAAGTATAATGCAGATGGGATTTGTTCCCTATTTTGAAGAGATAAGGAAAAAAGGAGATAAAGAGGGAGCTATTTTTTATAGAGATCTTTCTTTCTCAGTTCTTATTTTTTTATTAATAATTGTTTTTTTTATTGAAGCTATTTTAATTTTTTTAAAAAAAAATTTTTTAAAAGGATATTTTTATGATATTGTAGACCTATCTTCTATAATGCTTATAGGTATAATATTTATCTCTCTTTTTAGTATAAATAGCTCTCTTTTACAATGCCAAAAAAAATATTTTTTACCCTCTTTTTCTCCTGTTATTTTTAATTTTACTTGGATAGCATCTATTTTTTTATTAAAAAATCAAGATGGTAGAGATATTATTTATAAACTCTCTTTTATTGTCGTTCTTGCATTTTTCTTTCAATGGCTTTTTATATCTTTTCCTAGTTTTAAATTTTTATCTGCTAATTTAAAAAAAAATGAGTTTTTTAAAGCTAAAATTTTTTCTTATAATACAAAAAAAATGGTAAAACCATTTATCTTAGGGGCAGTAGGAATAGGAGCTGTTCAGATAAATACAGCATTGGATTTTCTATTTGCAAAGATGATAGATTCTTCAGGTCCTGCTTATCTTTGGTATGCTTCAAGAATCTATCAATTGCCTCTAGCTTTATTTGCAGTTTCTATTGTAAGAGCTGTTCTTCCCCCTCTTTCTAGAGCTTATGCTGGAGGAGATATGGATAGATATAGATATTTTATAAATATCTCCTTAAGAAGAACGGTTGTTTTTATGTTTTCTTTTTTTATATGTTTGGTTTTTTTTGGAGGTAGTTCTATAAATCTACTTTTTGGAAGAGGAGGGTTTAAAGAAGTTTCTGTAATAAATACTATGTTTTGTTTATGGGGATATTCTTTTGGTCTTATTTTTGTAGCTTTTACTTTTATTTTAGCTGCAGCATTTTATGCTAGGAAAAGATTTGATATTCCTACTAAAGCAGCTATTTTTTCAGCTGTTTGTAATATCTTGTTTAATATTTTGTTTGCGTTTGTTTTAAAATTGAGGACTGAGAGTATAGCTTTTGCTACTTCTTTATCCTCTTTTATACATTTTTTATATCTCTATTTTTCATTAAAAAAAGAGATGGAACTCTTTGATAAAAGAATAATGACAACTTTTTTAAAAGTTGTTTTTACTAATATAATTGCTATATCTTTAATATTTTTTATAAATATATTTTTAGATGAATCTTCCATATATGTTTTTTCCAAAAAATTTTCATTTTCTTCAGATATATTTGTTCAGTTAAGAAATTTTTTTGTTTTATCTTTTACTTATCTTATATTTTTTATTTTAACTTCTATATTAATTAAAAATAGGGATTTTTTAGATTTTATAAAGATAGATTAATGGGTGTGAGATAAAAATTCACATACAAGATGTACATTTATTACAAGAGGAAGAGGTATCTGTTCTGCTGTAGGTAAAGATATTAGTGAACCACTTGTTTTATCTTCATTTAGTGATAGATATTCAGGGATCTCTCTAGCTGTGTTGCCGATGGATGCTAAAATGTGTTTTATCTTTTTAGATTTTTCTTTTATTGAGATAACCATACCAGGTTTTACTGAAAAAGACCTTATATCTATTTTTTTACCATCTACTTTAATATGACCATGCGAGACTAATTGATGAGCAGCAAAAATTGTTGGAGCAAATCTTAACCTATAAACAATATTATCTAATCTACATTCAAGTATTGTAAGCAGTGTTTCTGTTTTATCTCCTTTTTGTTTTATAGCTCTATTGTATGAGATTAAAAGCTGTTTATCTGATAACATGCCATAGGCTGCTTTTAATTTTTGTTTTTCTAAAAGCTGATTACCATAATCAGATTTTTTCTTTCTTTTAGCTCCATGCATTCCTGGAGGATTTGATTTATGAAGAAGAGGGTTTTTTGCACGATTAAAGATGTTAACACTAAACTTTCTAGCTATTCTATTTTTTGGACCTGTATATCGAACCATTTTTTCTCCTAATTTCTTTAAAGATATTTAGTATATTATATAAGAAATTAATTTTTAACAATATTTTGTTTAGGTTTTTAAATAAAAAAAAATTTTGAGATTTAAAAGGGTAAAAAATTTTTTTAACTATTGCAAATTATTTTTAAGTCGTTGTACGTATTATTTTTGAGCATTGTAAGCATTGTAAAAGGGAGTAATTTTAATTTTTCAACTATTATTTTGATATATTTATCATTTTTTGGAATGTTTACTTTATTAATTATAAAAAACTTAACAGCATTTATTATAAGAATTTTTAATTCCCATTTCATATTGTTATTAATAATCTGGTCTAAAGCATATTTTAAAAGGATTTCATTGATTTTTTTTTGTTCTTTTATAAAGATTTTTGTTTTTGCAATTATTAAGATAAGAATTTCTTTTAATAGTGAAAAATCATCTATGTCCTTTAATAAGCTTGCATACCATGCATAGTAGTAAAATACTTTATTTTCATCAATGACTGAAGTATCAATGCTTGAGTGTTGGAGAAGCTCTTGTATTATTTTTAAGTGATCCTTTTCATAAGCTATGGAAAGAGGGGATAATGAACAATCATCATTATCACATTTGCCTTTATTTGGATCAATTTTAGGATGGTTAAGAAGAGCTTTTACTATTTCTAAGTTACCTTTGCTAGAAGCTTTAAAAAGACAGGAGCGTGAAACAGCATCACGAATAAAGCCTCTATTTGGATCAATTTTAGGATGGTTAAGAAGAGCTTTTACTATTTCTAAGTTACCTTTGCTACAAGCCTTAGAAATAGGGTAAGATAAACAATAACTAAAATTAGAGCCTATATTTGGATCAATTTTAGGATGGTTAAGAAGAGCTTTTACTATTTCTAACCTATCTTTTTCACAAGCTTTATACAAAGGGGATAATGAATAACCTTCATTATAGCAACTAGAGAAGTTTATATTTGGATCAATTTTAGGATGGTTAAGAAGCTCTTGTACTGTTTCTAAGTGACCATCTTGACAAGCTTGTAATAATAGGAAATTTCTTAGAACAGTCAGAGATTTAGACATTTGGTTTTTTTTGTATTCCTTACCTTCAGAAAATTTTAGAAATTTTAATACAAGTAATATATCTTTTCGATCTAAAGTAATGTTTGTAATATGATTTGAATCATTTCTAACTAATGCCCAATAAAGTTTTCGACTTTTGGAAGAAACCCAAAGGCAGTGGATCAATAGATTAATTTTTAATAAAGTTAATCTGACCTCCATCCAAATTGCTTTTATTTTTTTATTTATAGATTCAAAATATATTATATTGGTAGAATTCTTTTTTGACAGATTTTGTAAATTAACAGGCTGAATCATAATGTAATTATTGTAATTTATTTAGATAAAAAAATCTAGGTATTTTTGGTATTAAAAAAATTATTTAAAAAAGTTAATCTTTCAGAAGATATTTTTGTTTTTTTATCTTTTATCCCATTTTCTGCTTTAATAAAAGTTTTTATATCATTACAAACATTGCCATCTATAGGAATAGCTATTCCTTTTAATTTTAAGATGTTGGGGATATATTTGAATTTTTCTATAGAAAAATTACATGAAAATATTAAAAACATAAGCTCTTTTGAAGAATATTTTTTTAATAAATCAAAAAATTTTTTACCAAGAGAGATGGTAGTCGTCACTATAAATATTTCTTTATTTTTAAAAAATTTATTTTTTATTTGTCCTATTACACATCTGTTGCAATTGAAACAATTAGAAGAAAATTGTTTAGCAGGACAATTTTTTGATTTTAAACAGTAAGGTAATACTATTAAGAAAAATTTTTTGTTTGCAATTTTTTTTAATTCTTTAAGATTTTTTATTCCAAAAAAAAATATGTCTTTTTTTACATAAGGAGCTTTAAAAATAGCTATTAAGAAATTAAAGAAATAAAAAAAAGGATTTTTTAAAAAAAATTTAAAAAAAAATTTTTTATCTTTTAAAAATAGATATTTTAAACTTTTAAATATTTTTTACTCCTTTATATAGGCAAAATTTTCCTTCTTTAGGCAATTTTTTCCTATTAGCAAGCTAATGGTGGGTCTATATCCTCCTCTGCTAACCCTTTTTCTTCTAATAATTCTTTAGCAGCTTCTTTTAATGTCTTTATTCCCTCTTGAAATCCTAATTTTTTTGTTATTTTATTAAGATAAGTAAATTCTGCAACTAACTGATCATTAATAGATTCCAATTTTGCTATTTTTTTTATTAACTCTTTTTCTTTCATAAAACCTCCACTTTTTCTATTAATTAATGTTGCAAAAAGTGTGCCAAATCTTTTTTTAATAAAAAATTTGAAGGTTTTATAATTATTCTACATTTTCTGTTATCGAATTTTGTTTTTTTAATTCAGCCATTAACTTTTCTCTAAATTCTAATGTTTGAAATTTTTTTAGATCTACAGCTATTCCCTTCCAATACCATTGTATATCTGTGTAATCAGGATGGTAATATCTAGAACTTCCATGACGGAGATCATTTTCCCAATGTATCTCTTTTACTAAATTACCATTTAAATCATATTCTCTTTCTACTCCCTCTTTTTTTCCATCGATATAGGGGATTTCTAAATATTTTATTTTGTTTCTATAACACTGTTGTAATCCATCAATTTTACCCTTTGACCAAGGAATATGAGTGATCAAATTACCAGAAGAAGAAAAGGTCTCTTGAACTCCATCTAAAATATAATCAGAGAAAAAACTTTTTGATTGTATAGTTCCATTTGAATGATATGTAGTTCTAGATATTATTTTCCCATTATCTATCTCTTCTTTTAAAATAAGAGAATTATTTTCATCTTTTTTTATTCTAATTCCATTTCCCTCTTCTATTGTAGATTCTATCTCATTTTGAGGATTAAAATATTTTCCTTCCCATAAAAGATCTTTTTTATATGTTTCTATCCTTATGGGTATTCCCTTTTTATTCCAAAATGTTATAATTTTTGTATCTTTATCTTTGAAAAGGGTTTCAGAGATGGGGATACCATCATTATTGTAAATAGTTGCTCTTTTTAAATTACCATCTTCATAATCAAAGAGCTTGTGAATTATATTGGAATCGGGATGTGTTATAGTGGTATGACCATCTAAAATTCCCTTTTTATAAGAAGCAGTCTTTGTTATATTATTTTTTAGTTTGGTTATTATCTTACCATCTTCTTCTCTATCTATCCATTCTTTTTCTGAAAGTTCAAATCCATATTTATGCATAAATTTTGTGGATACAATTTCATTATCATTATTTTTATTGCAGGATAAAAAAAGAAAATTAAATAGCAAAAAAGATAAATAAATTTTCCATCTCATACTAATCCTCCATTTATCTTATAATAAAAACATATTCAACAACTCTTTTCAAGAAAATCATAAATTTAAAGTTATCTTTTTTATTATTTTTGTATGTTCCCTTTCTACCTCTTCAAAAGAGATAGTTTTAAAATCACTTTGATATATAAAACGGAGTGTTATATATCTTTTATCAATATTTTTAGGATTAATGTATAGATCTAAAAATATTGTGGTTTTTAAAATATCGGATTTTATTTTTTTTGTTTTTTCTAAAATAGTGGAAATAGGAATTTTTGTTGAGATCTCAAAAGTATGATCTCTTTCGGAAGAGGGGAAACAAGATATTTTTTTTAGCTTTATATCCTTTTTGTTTTTTAAAAGTATGTTGTTGTTAATTTCTGTAAAAAAAAGAGGATTTTTTATATCCATCTTATCGATTATTTTGGGATGTATCTGTCCTATAACTCCAATATTTATATTATCTATGTATATATTTGCTTGTTGTCCTGGATGAAAAGAGGGATGGAGAGATTTTTTAAATTCAAAATTATCTATTCTAAGAGCAAAAAAAATATTTTCAATTATTCCTTTTATATCAAAAAAATCGACATCTTTAGGTTTTTCTTTCCAATGATAAAAGCTTTTTTTGCCGGATAAGATAATAGCAGAGCTGGATTGTTCAAAATAGTTTTCATCTTTTTTTAAATGTATATTCCCTATTTCAAAAGCTGATATATCAAATATTTTATGGTAATTGTTATATTTTGTTATTTGAAGAAAAGAGGGAAGAAAAGAGGGTCTTAAGATGGATTGTTCTGTAGATTTTGGTTTTAAAACAGTTATTAAAGAACTTTTGGATATTTTTTTTTCTTCTATCAATTCTGCAAGAGAAGGGCTTATCAAGTCAGGAGTTATTATTTCTTGCATTCCCATAGAAGAAAAAAGTGTTTTTAAGGATTTTTCAAAGATATATAATGGATCATGGTTTTCTTTGGAAGAGGTGAAATAAGGAGGTCTTTTATCTATGTTATGATATCCATAAATTCTAGCTATCTCTTCTATAAGATCTATTTCTTGTTTTATATCATTTCTGTAGGTAGGTATTGTTGATTCTAAAATGTTTTCTTCTGTTTTTTTTGTTTTAAATTCTAATCGTTGAAAGATATTTTCTATTTCATTAAAACTGAGGTTTATTCCTATAATTTTATTAGCTTTTAAGATGTTGCAAGATATTTTTTTAGGAAGAAATGGTTTTTCTTTTATATCTACAGGTTCATATATTTTACAGTTAGGATAGATTTGTTTAATCAGATAAGCAGCTCTATTTAATGCGTTAATAGTACCATTGGGATCTGTCATTTTTTCAAAACGTATAGAACTTTCTGTTCTTAAATTTAGATCTTTAGAACTATTTCTGATAGATATAGGATCAAAGATAGCGGATTCTATTAAGATATTTTTGCTATTTTGATTTATAGAACTATTTATTCCTCCTAGTATTCCTGCTAATGCTAATATATTTTTTTTATCTCTTATTACTATAGAACCTTTTTTTAAAACTCTTTTTTCTTCATCTAATCCTAGAAAATCTTCTTCTTTTTTTAAGGTAGATGTTTTTATCTCTTCTAATTTATCAAAATCAAAAGCATGAAGGGGTTGTCCATATTCTAACATAACAAAATTCATAATATCTACTATACAGTTTATAGGACGTATTCCTGAAGATTCTAAATAATTAGAAAGCCAGAAAGGAGATGGTTTTATATCAATATTTTCTATCTTCATAGCTGAATAGCGTGGACATTTTTTTTTATCTTCTATTTCTATTTTTATTTGATCTGTAGTTTTTAAGGAAAAATCTGTTTTTATGGAAGTGGAGGGATAATGTACCTTTTTATTTAAATAAGCTGCTAGTTCTCTAGCTATTCCAATGTAGGAAAGGCAATGTCCTAAATTTGGTGTTAGGGATAGATCTAAAATTGGAGATGAAAGATAACTTAAATCTTTTCCTAATTCCATATCATCAGGAAGTTCTATTATACCACTTTCATCTAAAGATATTTTTAAATCTTTTTTAGAGCATAAAAGACCGTTAGATTCTATTTTTTTTATTTTTTCTTTTTTTATTTTTATTCTTTTTTTATCGATTGTTAAAACAGCTCCTACTTTAGCAAAAGCTGTTTTAAGACCTACTTTACAATTTAAAGCTCCACATACTATTTCATAACTTTTTTTACCATCAGATATTTTTACTATTTTTAAATTTTTTGAATGGGGATGGTTGGAAATAGATTCTATTTGTGCAGATATAACTCCAGAAAAAGAAAACTGTTCATTTTCTATGTTTTCTACTTCAATTCCTAAATGTGTTAAAATAGTAGTTATATCTGAGATTGATAAGTTAGTTAAATCAACATAATTTTTTAAATGAGAAAAAGATAATTTCATATATATCCAAAATTTTTAAATAAATCTTACAGCAATCCATAATTATATTAAAGGATCATTACCTCCTTTATTAAAAGGATTGCATTTTAAGATTCTTTTAAAGATTAAAAAAATAGCTTTAAAAAAGCTATATTTTTTTAATGCTAAAATGGAGTATTCAGAACAGGATGGAGTAAACCTACAATGTTTTCCTATAAAAGGAGAGATCGCTATTTGATAGATCTTTATTAAAAAAATAAAAATATATTTCATTTTAACATTATTTTATCAGCAAATAGATTAAAAAAAAGCATTTTTTAATTCTTGATTTTTCTATTTAATTGAAGGTATATTTTGTCTTTTAGCGGGAATGGCGAAACTGGTAGACGCGCTATCTTGAGGGGGTAGTGAGAGTAATCTCATGGGGGTTCGAGTCCCCCTTCTCGCATTTTTTGTAAATTTTATTTTAAATTCAACTTTTGTTTAATCTCTTTTAAAGAATATCTTTGTTTCTTTAATTTTTTAATTTGTTTTATACGATTTATCATATTTAAATTATAAAGTTGATATCCTGATTTAGTAATTTCAGTGACTTCTAATAATTTTTCTTTTGTCCAATAACGTATCGTAGTTATAGATTCACCTACTTTTTTTGCAAGTTCTCCAATTTTTAACAATCTATAATTATTATCTTTAAAAATTATATTATTTTTTTTTTCATACAAAGCTTGTAGGTATATATCTAATGATCTTTCTATTGCTTTAGCAATTAATTTAAAATAATCTTTCTTAGAGCCACCTAGTCGTGCTTTTTCTAAAAAATTAATATAATTTAATCTGTCTTTTTTTCTAATTATTGCAGGAGGATAGCCATGCATCATTAATATTAAATTCATTAATAAACGCGCAGTTCTTCCATTTCCATCTACAAAAGGATGGATTGTTACTAATCTATAATGAGCTTCAGCAGCTAACTCTACTGGATGTAAATTTTTATTGTTTTGCAACCATTTTATAAATTTTTCCATTAAATTCGGAACTTTTAAAGGGTTTGGTAAAACTACTAAAGATCCAGCAATACGAACCTTAACTTTCCTATAAGATCCTGCATTTAAATTATCTATTCCTTCTAATATAAGTGCATGAATATTTAAAATATCCTTCTCAGTGATTGTTTTATGTTTTTTTTTTATAAGATCTTTTATCCAATTAAAAGCTTTTACATGATTAATAGCTTCTAAGTGTTCTTTAATTGATTTCCCTCCCACTGTGATACCTTTTTCTATAATAAGGGCAGTCTCCTGTCTTGTAAGAGTATTTCCTTCTATGGCATTACTAGAATAGGTAAGCTCTATACTAAACCAATCATCCAAATTATTTTTTAATGAATCAGGTATAGATCCGAAAGCTTCTAATTTTCTTTTTTTATCTATGAGAATAGATATATTCATATTTTAAAGTATAAAGCATTGCTTTATGCTTTGTCAATTAAAAAGGATTTAACAAACATTTGACATACTCCAACGATTAAAATCGTTGGCTTTCTTTTTTGCTTTTTCGTAAAAGGGCATTATATAAGATCTTTAAAAAGTTGTTCTATTTTTTCTTTAAAAAAAGTATCTAATTTTATTTTTTTCATTTCAGAAAATTTAATTGTTTTTATCAATTTTTCCATTTTTTCAAATTCTGAAATAGAAAAAATATGGGAAAAAGGTTCCTTATGATTTTTACATAAACTCTCTCCCATATATATAAAAGAAGCTTTTTCATTACATTTATTACAGTTTTTTTTAAGATCTAATAATTTTTCGTAATAGAGTATTTTTAATAAGAAACTAGAGATCAAAGTATTTTTATCTATTATTGGTATTTTTTTTATATATTTTTTAAAAAAAAGATATAAAAGAGAATATTTTTTGAAAAATTGCTGTATCTCTAACAAAGTTTTTTTTAAAAAAAAAGCAGTATTTATAAAATCTAGATTTTCTCTTAAGAAATAGTGTTGATCTAATATATTTACATCTTCAAGAAGATGTATATCGGATTTTTTTTTAATATAAGTTATTTCTGCTAAGCAGAAAGGGTTTGTGAAAGATAGAAGTTTTGTGTTTTTTTGAGATAGATTTTTTACTAAAATGGAAATAATTCCATTTTTAGTTAAAAGAGATAAAATTCTTTTTTTTTCTTGGTAGGGGACAGATTGTAGAGTGATGCTTTCTGTTTTTTCAATATTCATATTTTTATTGTATAAAATAAGAGAAATTCAATCCATCAACTTACGAAAAAGTAAAAAAGAAAGCCAACGATTTTACTCGTTGGATGAATTTTTAAAAAAAATCTTGAATTATATGTTTTTAATGCATATATTTTTTTTATGAATAAATACAATAAAACAAAAACAAGTGTTTTTAATGTTGGGTGCCACTTAATATGCTGTCCAAAATATCGAAGAAAAACCTACCTTATGGACCAGATCTTATTATTTAGAAAGTGTAGGACATATATCAGAAAATATATAGAAAATCAGAAGAAAGTATG
>LJUH01000008.1 GCA_001303765.1 Chlamydiae bacterium SM23_39 | reverse complement strand
CTTTCTATAAATGGAGAATGGGTGACTTCTGAAATCACTTATAAAACAAGAGCTATTTTAGATAAACTTAATCTTACTGTTACGTAAAACTTGGGAAGTTAGGGATTAAAGAAAGTGCGTAAATTTAATTCGAATCTAATACACAATTTTCCCTTCTTGAATTTTTATGATATTTTCTTTTTCAAAGATTTCATTTTTTATAGAAGTCGTTATAAATATCTGTGAAAAAGATTCTAAGATTTGTTTTAAATTATAAATTCTTTTTTCATCTAGATGAACACCTATATCATCTATATTAATAATTGCATTGTAATTTAGAATCTTATATTCCGCTAAACGTATAGCTGTGGAGATAGAATATTTTTGCCCTTCACTAGCATAATTTTTAGCAGGTTTTTTTGATATATATATGGTAAAGTCATCGCGATGAGGACCAAATTGTGTAGTTCCCATATATAAATCTTTTTTTCTATTTTTTTCTAATTGTTGTAGATATGAAAGATATGTTTTTTTTGTATCTTCTTGGAAAGACAATCCAGGTAGATATTTGAGATCTATTTTTTCTGTTTTTTCAGAAAGTGAATCTATAGAATTTTGAATAGGATTTTTTAGGAGAAGAAGAAGTTTGTTTCTCGCATAAGTTATGTAAGAGGCAGATTTAGCTATCTCATCTTCCCATATTTCAATATTTGTTAATAATTTTTTTTGAAGAAGAGTATTTCTTTGTTTTAGAGCTCTATAGAAACGAGTTAAATGGTAGACATAAAGAGGATCTTTTTGAGCTAAATGTATATTTAAAAATCTTCTTCTTTTAGTAGGATAACCAGAGATAATATTTATGTCGTAAGGGGAATGTAGAATGGTAGGCATTATTCCAAAGAGATGGGAAAAAGAGTATATGGAAGTGTGGTTATGTTTTATCTTTTTTTTGTTGTTTCTATCGAAATAAATACTTATCTTTTGTGTTACCAGATCTTTTATGATTTCTGCTTCTATAAAAAAAAATTTTTTTTTATGTTTTATTAATTCCGTTAATTTTGAAGTTCTAAAAGATCGACCTAAACTTAAGAGGAAAATAGCTTCTAATATAGAAGTTTTGCCTTGAGCATTTTTTCCATATATTATATTTCTTTTTTCAAAGATAAATTTTTCATTATCAAAATTTCTAAAATTATGTAAAAATAATTTCTTTAGAATCATCTATTGTGTTATCTGTATTATAATTTTTATGTAATCTCATAGGCATCATTACAAAAATAGCAGAAGTTGAATCGGAAACCATTCCTGGATTATAAGAATCATTTAGGGAAAAATATATTGTTTCATCTTTTGAGTGTTTTAAAATATCTAAAAGAAAAAATGGATTAAAAGCAATTTTTAACTCTTCTCCATCATAATCTATTGGCATACTCACATTGCCCTCTCCAATTTCTTTTGTATTTGCTATTAGATGAAGAGTTCCCTTTTCAAAAATAAAGCAGATAGAACTGCTTGTATCTTCAGTAAATAGAGAGATTTGCCTTAAAAGAGCTATAAGTTCTTCTCTATGAAAAGTTATTTTTGTTTTAATATTTTTAGGAATAACTTTTTCTGTATTTGGATATCTGCCAGATAAAAGCTTTGTTGTTAAAATTGTGTTATCATTTTCTAAAAATATTTTATCAGGTTGTAACCCTAATATAGCATCATTTTGTGATTCAGATAATATTTTTATTATCTCTTCTACAGCTTTTAATGGGATTATATAACATCCTTGGAAAGAGGGATCTATATCTACCTTGCAATCTATTTTAGATAATCTTTTCCCATCAGTGCTAATAAAAATAGCTTTTTGATTTTTTATTGTAAGTGATATCCCATTTAATGTTAATCTAGAGTCATCTCTAGATGCAGAAAAATGTGTTCTATATAACATCTCTCTTAAAAGGGAAGAATTTAGTTGAATTTGAATGCTACCTGAAAAATTGGAAATTGTTGGGAATAAACTTTTATTAATTCCATTTATTTTAAATAGAGAAGATCCAGATATTATTTCTGCTATTTCATTGCTAGTAGAAATTTTTATCTGAGAAGAAGTAAGCTCTTTTATAAGTTGAAAAAATTTTTTAGCTGGAAGAGCTATTCCTCCTGCTTCTATTACTTTTGCTTCACAAGAACACTTCATACTTGTGGTTAGATCTGTCGCACTTAAAATAAGTTGATCATCTATGGCTTCTATTAAAACATTGGAAAGTATTGGGATGGCAGGTTTTGTTGCTACAATACTTTGGATTTTGTTTATAATATTGCAAAATGAAATTTTTGAAATAACAGCTTTCATTTATTTCCTATAAGGTTAGTAATAAGAAGATAAAATATTTTTTGTGCTCCTGTCAAGTATGTTTTTAAAATTTTTTGATTATTTTTTTTGCCTCTTTTTCTTTTATTTTCTCTCTTTTCTCATATATTTTTTTCCCTTTTGCTAATCCTATTTTTACCTTTATATATCCATTTTTTAAATAAAGTGATAAGGGAATTATTGTATAAGGTTTTGTTTGTATTATTTTTTGTAATTTAAGAATTTCTTTTTTATGAAGAAGTAGTTTTTTATCTCTTTTTTCTTCATGATTAAATAGACCGCCAAAACGATAGGGAGAGATTGATGCATTTATCAGCCAAGCCTCTCCTTTTTTTATCGTTATATATGCATCTTGAATTGATGCTGCATGGTTTCTAATGGATTTTATTTCACTTCCCTTTAAAACTATTCCTGCTTCAAAAGTTTCTAGTATTTCATAGTTATGATAAGCTTTTTTATTTGAAACTAAAATATTTGAATTTTTCATTTTATAAAAAAAACTAACACTAATTTTAGTGTTAGCTTTAAAAATTTTTCAACTATTTAATTAGAAACAATATCCTAGTCCTATTCCTACTACTAATCCGCCTCCATATACACTAAATTTTTGATTGCTGTTACTATCATGGATTTTTCTTTTATCGTAAAGATAATCTAAAAATACACTTCCAATAAAGTTTTCTTGTATAGTACCAACCATTCCTATTCCAAACGTTCCACCTATAACATTTTTATGAGTTTTATTTTTGACATATTGATAATTTTGCTTATTTTTCATATATAGGTAATTTATTCCAATTTTTGCATAAACTCCCAATCTATTTTCATAAATAGTGTGTAAATATTTTAGTCCTACTCCTGTAGGAATTAAATATATTCTGCTTTTTTTGGATACAGAATCTACCTTTCCGTCTTCAGTAAAAAAACCTATATCTGCCCAAATATGAACATTTTCATAAACTCTACCATCTATTTCAGTTAAAATCATAAATCCAGAACCATAAATATCCCTGAATTTATTATCTTGTGGATAAAAATAAGCAGGTTTTAATTGCACGGAAAAATCATAAATGTAATTATTTTGATCATTAACAGAGTTTGTTTGTTCTTTGTTTTGCAAATCATTTTTTTCATTTGCATCGTATGCAAAGCAAAGAGTTGAAAGAACTATAAAGAATAAAAATTTTTTCATTTCACATCCTTTTTTTTAAAAATATTTTGTATATTTTTTTTTGTCAAATAATTTTTATTTACCAATCTTCTCCTCCTAAAGTTTTAAAAAGAGAAATTAAGTTAATATTTAAATTTCTTTTGGATTCAATTTCTTTTATTTTTTTTTCAATATAAATAAGTTTGTTCTCTAAAAAATAAGGTAAATCACTTATTCCGTTTATTAATTTATCTTTTTCAAGATCAGTTTTTATTTTTATAGAAAAAAGCTCTTTTTGTACATATATTAATTTGGTTTTTTCATTAAAATATGCAACAAGAGCACTTTCTACCTCTTTTAACGCTTGTAATATAGTATTTTCATAAAATAGTAATGCTTGTTTTTGTTTAGATTTTTTTATATCTACATTAGCTCTTATTCTTCCAAAAGTGATGATAGGCCAATTCATCAGAGAACCTAAAGACCAATTAAGACTTTTATTTTTTAGTAATTTTGAGATTTTATTAGATTTGAGAGAGGTGTTATTTGTTAAAGAAAAAAGGGGAAAATATTCTGCAATAGCTGCTCCTATTTGTGCTGTAGCAGCTGCTAGTTCTCTCTCTGCTTTTTTTATATCTGGTCTTCTTCTGATAAGAGTTGAAGGTAGCCCAGCACTAATTTCATTTTTGTATTCTGGAATGTTTTTGATATTCGTAAAAATATTAACCACATCTTCAGGCTGTTTTCCTAATAGTACTGATAAACGATAGATTGTTTGTTTTAATAAAGTTATATAAAATAATAAATTTTCCTCTTCTTCTTGTAATTTTGCTATAGTTTCTTCTACCTTTATTTTGTTATCTATTCCCTTAATATTTCGATCTTTTATTAGATCTAAAATGGTTTTTTGTATATATATTTTTTCTTTTGTTAGATCGATAAAATTGTTTATTGCACAAATATCTATGTGATAGCGAGCTATATCACTTATCATTATAATGTAGATATTTCGCATATTTTCTTGCATAGCTTGTATTTCATAAAAGGCAGATTCTTTTTCTCTTCGTAATTTACCAAAAATATCTATCTCCCATAATGCATCAAATCCAATTTGAAAGGAATTATACGATGAAGAGGGGAAAGCAGAAGATTCAATTGCATTTTTGCTTAGATGATATCTTATTGCTGAAGCAGTACCATCTATTTCTGGTAAAAGATCTGCTTTTTTAATGCGATAGTAAGCTCTTGTTTCTTCTATTTTTTCTAAAGCGATTTTTAAATCATAGTTATTAGAAATAGCGATTTCAATAATATCATTTAATGTTTGATTGTTAAAATTTTTCCACCATTCTTTTATAGAGGTAATTTCAAGTTTAGATCTATCTTCAATGAAGTTTTTAGGTAGAGATATATCAGGTTTTTTATAGTCAGGGCCTACCATGCATCCCGATATTAATAAAATTGATATATATTTTAATTTGTTTTTCATATCATAGATATAAAAGATTTTTAATGTATTATCAACCTGAATATTTAAGTCGCGCAGTCTCATTTCTTTAGATATGAGTTAGTGATTTCTAATATAGTAATCAATTTTATAAATACTCTGGAGCGGAGTTGTCTAAAAGATTGGTTCTTTTAGATAAAGGACGTGGAGCTACAAATAAGACGAGAGGAGATAATTCAAGTTTCGCACGTATCTACGAAGCGTCAAAAAAAGAAGGTGAAGTGTTTCGCTTAGCTGGAAGCTCGTTTCTTTAGGGACGAGTAGTTCAACTTATTATTCTAACCTTTTTCTAAAAAACCATGTTGATACTGATAGATTAAAAATAGCTATTATTATTATTGGATAAAGATTTTGAAAAATCACTGAAAAGGGTATTTTTTTTAAGAAAATACCTCTGACAATTATTAAAAAAAATCTTAGTGGATTAATTAATGTTATTTTTTGTAACCATATTGGCATGTTTTCAATGGGTGTAGCAAATCCTGAAAGTATGACAGAATTAGACATAAAAACAAATACTGCAAGTAATGCTTGTTGTTGTGTTTTACAGAGAGAAGATAGGAAGAGACCAACACCAACTATAGAACATACAAAGATAAACATTGAAAAATATAGAGCTAATATGGATCCAGTAAAAGGAATTTGGAAGGCTGTAACTGCAGCTATTAAAATAATAGTTCCTTCACCCATTCCGATAATTATTCCAGGGATAGCTTTTCCTATAAGGATGTCTATAGATCTTAAAGGAGAGACAAGCAACTGTTCAAAAGTTCCAAGTTCTCTTTCGCGAGCTATTGTTAGCGATGTTACAAGTAAGCTGGTAAACATAGTTAAAATTGCAACAAGACCAGGCACAGTAAACCAGGTATATATTAAATTAGAATTAAACCAGTTTCTTGCAATCAATTTTGTAGATGGAAATGGTAGATTCATTTTTTTTGATAAATCTGAATAATATTGTTCAATAATTTTAAATGCGTATCCCTGTACAATTTGAGCTGTATTTGATTTTCTTCCATCTAAAATTAATTGGATTTCTGGAGATCTACCTGAGAGAAGTTTCCTAGAAAATTCTTCATCTATATGTATTACCATAATAGCTTTTTGATTATCTATAACTTCTTGTATTTGGTGGAAATCATTTAAATATTGCATATCATTAAAAAAAGGAGAGCCAGCAAATCTTTGGATTAGTTCATAAGAGAGTTTTCCTTCATCTCTATTTAAACATGCAACAGATATATTTTTTACATCTAAAGTAGCTGCAAAGGCAAATATAAATAATTGAATAAGAGGAGGAACAATCAAAATAAGTCTGATTCTTTTATCTTGCCAGACAGCTAAAAACTCTTTAATAATAAGTGAGTAGATATTTTTAAACATTTTTTAATCTAATCTTTTTATACTTTTAGAGAAAATAATAGAAAAGAGAATTAATACCACTATCAACATAATCGATATATTAAAAATTAATAATCTCCAAACATCACCTACTAAAAAAAGAGTTTGAAGACTGGATACCATGTATCTAGCAGGAATTAAGTATGATAATATTTGAATAAATAAAGGCATACTAGATATTTCAAAAACAAATCCAGACAACATAAATGCTGGCAAAAAAGCTGTAATAATGGAGATTTGAGAAGCTAAAAATTGATTTCTTGCTGCTGAAGAAATAAGCAATCCTGTTCCTAATGCAGTTAATAAAAATGTACTAGAAATTATTGTTAGAGCAAAGATAGAACCTCTAAATGGTACTCCATAAAAAAAGACAGCAAAAAAAGTACAGATTAACATAGATCCTATGCCAAGACAGAAATAGGATATCATTTTTGCTATATATATTTCTCGCATTGTTACTGGTGTAGCCATTAATGCTTCCATAGTTCCTCTTTCCCATTCTCTAGCAATAACTAAAGCCGTTAATAAGGTTCCTATTAAAGTCATAATAATAGCAATAGATCCGGGAATTAAAAAATGACGACTATCTAGTTCTTCATTAAACCAAAAACGAGGTTGAACATTTATTTTAATAGTTTTTTCTCCATTACTAATATTTTCTTGAGTCATCCAATTTAACCAAGCTCCTTGAAGATAGTTTTGAACAAAATTTGCGGTATTAGGTTCACTGCCATCTGATATTACGTAGATAGGACCTTGTTTATCAGGTCTACTTTTGAATTCTGAAAAATAAAAAGGTAAAATAACTAGACCTCTAATGTTACCAGCAATAAGTTTTTTTTGTAACTTTTGTTTATTACGTGCAACTTCAACAGAAAAAAATTTGGAATTTTTTAAGGAAAGAGAGAAGCTTTGTGCATCTGGATTAGTATCTTCAAGAACTAATCCTATTTTTAAATTATCCATATCTAAAGAAACACCTACTCCATAAATAAAAAGTAAGATCATCGGGAAAATAAAAGCTATAAGAATACTACTAGGATCACGTATGATTTGATAAAATTCTTTTGTAATTAAGGATTTGATTCTATTAAATTTTTGTAACATCTTTTTTTTCTTTTTTTGAAAAAATAATAAAAGCATCTTCAAGAGTAGGAGAGGGAAGATCTTTTGAGGCAACAGAATTTTTTAATTCATCAGGGGTCCCAATTATTATAAGTTGGCCTTTGTTTATCAATCCTATCCTATCACAATATTCTGCTTCATCCATAAAATGAGTTGTTATGATAACGGAGATGCCTTTTTCCACCATACCATTTATATGGTTCCAAAACTCTCTTCTTGTTATTGGATCTACTCCAGATGTGGGTTCATCTAAAAAGAGAACTTCAGGATTATGCATAATAGCGCAGGAAAGGGCTAGTCTTTGCTTAAAACCTAGGGGTAGTTTAGAAGCTTTTGTATTTATAAATTTTGATAGATCAAAAATGGTTATTAGTTTGTTGACGATATTTTTTCTTTTAATATTAGGTATAGGGTAAATACCTGAAAAAAAATTCATATTTTGAACGACTGTCATATTTTCATATAATGAAAATTTTTGAGCCATATATCCAATACGAGCTCTTGCTTGGCTAGTTACTTTTTTTATCGATAAACCAACTATATATGCATCTCCTTGAGTTGGTTTTAAAAGCCCACAAAGCATTTTAAAAGTAGTTGATTTACCAGCGCCGTTGGGTCCAAGTAGTCCAAAAATTTCACCTCTTTTTACAGAGAAATTTATCTGATCAACAGCAGTAAAATCTCCAAAACATTTTTTTAATCCAATTACTTCTAAAACTATTTCTTTTTCTTTTTTTATAGGTGGTATAAGTTTTAGTAGGGGAGAAGCTTTTTTAGGTCCTCCTCCTAATATATCTATAAAAGCATCTTCAAAACGAGGAGAAATGGTTTTTAAGATAGCATCTTTCCCAGGGTTAAATTTAGAGATATCTAATGTTTTAAGAGTTGGTTTTAAAACTATTCTGACGGAGTTTCCTTGAATTATTCCATCGATTGTAGCTTCATCTTTTAATGCTTTGCTTAAAACAGATCGTCTATTTTCTGAGATATTTTGAATTTGGAATACCCTTTCTTTCATTTTATTAGTTAAAATTTCAGGAGGGCCAAAATATAAAAGCCCCCCTTTATTTAATAAAAGTACTTCTTGGCATTTTTCTGCTTCATCTAAGTATGCTGTACTCCATAATATAGAGATATTTTCTTTTGATAGAGCTAAAACCATTTTCCATAGTTCACGTCTGGAGATAGGATCAACTCCTACGCTAGGTTCATCTAGTAATAAAAATTGGGGTTTTCTAAGTAATGTACATGCAAGACCCAATTTTTGTTTCATTCCTCCAGATAAGTTTTTAGCTAATCGTTTTGTAAAAGATTTTAAATTTGTAAAATGTAATAGTTTTTCAAAAATATCTTCTCTACTTTTTTTTGAAATATTTTGAAGATCAGCATAAAGATTTAAATTTTGTAGAACAGTTAAATCCTCATATAACCCAAATTTTTGTGGCATGTAACTTATTAATTGATAGATATTTTTGGATTGTTGGATTGTATCATTTCCTAAAATTTCGACATTTCCATGAGTAGGTTTTAAAAGTCCTGCCATAATTCTTATCAAAGTAGTTTTTCCAGCTCCATCAGGGCCTACTAAACCTATTATTTTACCTGGATAGAATTCAACATTAATAGATTTGAGTGCATATATATTTTGAATTTCAAAAATTTTAGAGAGATTTGAAATTTTAACTAATGGTTTTTTATATTTACCCATCTCTATTTTTTAGTTTAAGCTTAACTGTAACGGGCATGCCTTGTTTAAGTTCATTATTTGGATCATCAACTATTACTCTAAGTCTGTAAACTAAATCAGTTCTTAAATCAAGAGACTCAACATTTTTAGGAGTGAATTCTGCTACTGGAGAGATAAATCCTATATGTCCATGAAAAATTTTAGATTCGGGAGTATCTGTTATAACATCAGCTTTCATTCCAAAATAAATTTTTCCTAAATAGGGTTCAGAGACATATGTTCTAATCCACACAGGAGAGGCTATAGATAAAGTAAAAACAGGTTCTCCTGGATTTAAAACTGAACCTGGTTCTCTTATACGAGTTAAAATTGTTCCTTTTGTAGGACAAAATAATTTTGTATCTTCTAGATTTGTTAAAGCTGTTGCTAAAGAAGCTTTAGCTTGATCTAGGTTAGCTCTCATCTCTTCTAAATTAAAAAATGCATCATCATATTCTTCTTTAGAGATAGCTCCACTTTTTATTTTATATCTTTTACTAAATTTGGCTTCTGCTTTTGAAGCAGCAAACTCGATTTCTCTTAATTTAGCTTTTGATTGATCTAAAACTTCTTCATAAGGAACCTTATCTAAAATAGCAAGTAAGTTTCCTTGTTCTACTTCATCTCCTTCATCAAAGAATAAAGTTTCTACTTTTCCAAATACTCTGAATCCTAGGTCTACCTGTCTGATATCAACATTACCATATATTGTAAGATATTCTTCATTTTCATTTTCTTTTTTTGTGAAAAAATAGATAGAAAATATAGATATTAAAAGTAAAATAGGGATTATAAATATATATTTTTTTAGCTTTATTGTCATACTTTTACTTTTATTTTAATAATTACAAAAAGAGTCTAAAAGTCAATTACATTTAACTTAAAAATCTAAAAAAATTAAATTTTAATTAAAAATTAAGGTTTTTTTTGAGTTTTTAAAGGATGTTTTGAAAAAATAAATATAAATAAAAAGATTTTATATATAATGTTAATTGTGTAAGGCTTAATTTAGAGATAATTTAAAATTAATGAGATTAATTTAGGTTAATTTTATAAAAAATGTTGATAAAAAAATAAAATCTTTGTATTAATTAATATAGGAAGGTTGAACAAAAACAAAGAGGTTTAAAATGAAAAAACTTGATGTAGTTGTTATGTCAATATTGATTTTTGCTGGAATAAATTGGGGACTTTGGGGCCTTTTCGAATTTAATCTTGTGTATTACATTTTTGGTAAAGAATGGATAGATAAGTTATTATATGTTCTATTCGGTGCAGCTGGAGTTTATTACCTTACAGGTTTTAGAATTATAGCTGAAAGATGGGCTCAAAGAAGAAAATAAGGCTTTGAAGAATAAGACTCTTTGAAAAGAGATTTTCAAAGAGTCTTTTGTTTTAATAATTCTTGTAATTTTTTTAATAAAAAATGTATTTTCTTAAAAAGGTTTTTATATATTGAATATAAAGGTTATTCTGTAAAAGGAGGGATAAGATGTTACCACTACCAGGTTATCCAGCAAGTTATTATTATGATTTCAAGAGTAATAGTGTTAAAAGTATTTCATCAGCATTAATGAAATTGGACCGTGAAATAAATGAAGATTTTCGTGGAGTATTTACTAGTGGTTCAGAACAAGCAAAAAAGATTGCAAAAATAATTCGCACTGTATCATGTGTATTTGCGATTTTAGGCGTAGGAACTACAGGAGTTGGAGGCATATTACTTGCGTCGACATCTAATAATTCGCTAGAAATAGTGTCAATGATATTGATAATGATTGGATTCATATCATGTTTTTTTGGCCTAATAGTTCTTGTTTGCAGGCCTTGTTGTACCCCAAAAGAGGATGAATAGTTTGATGGATATTTTGCTACTAGTATGAAGAATGGTAGGCGAAATTGAATGTTATTTTTAAAAAATAAAAATTTTATGTAATTTAATACTTTTAAGGCATTTGATTTTAATCGGTTATCTTTGTTTTTTTTGTTTGTGTGTTTTTTTAACAAAAACTCATATTAGATTATAATTAATGATTATAAAAAAGACAAAATTTAATTAAAAAATACTTTTTTTAATTTTTTTATCTTGTTCACTTTATGATATAAAAGGCGTATTTTTTTAGTATTTGTTTTTAAAAATTGATATTTTTTTAAATAATATTGTATATTAAAAGTATGGGGACATAGTAATAAGGAGGAAAACTATGGCAAAAAGAAGAAGAAAAAGAAAAATACAAAAAGAACAAGAGATATGGGGTAAAAAAAAACAACAAAAAAAGAATAACTAAAAGAAAGCCAGGAAGAAGAAAAAAAACTGTGCTTAAAAAGAAAGCTACTGTAAGAAGAATAAGAAGAAAAACTGCTAAGAAAAAATAGTTGTTTTATTTTATATTAGTCGAGCATTATTATTTTAATTTTGTTCGGCTTTTTTTTTATTTAAATTTGTTAAAACATCAAGTTAAATAGGTGATTCCAAACCATATGTCCATCTTTTTAAATTACTTTTAAGCAGTAATAGGTAAATAGCTTATGATCTTTTGTTTTTATAGATATTTAAGAAAGATTTTGTTTTTGACACTTAGCAAAAATTAATTTTATAATCTTTTAATAATTAGTTTGTTGCAAAATATTTGTTGTGTCTGAATTTTTTCTTTTGTATAAATCAAAAAATCTTTTTCTTCAAATAATGAAGCAAAAGATTATAGTTTCTCTGGAAACTGTAAAAAAAAATAAGAAAGAGCTTTTCGATTTAAAAAAATTAGCAGAAAATTTAATTAGAAAAGGGATTTTTATTCTATTACAAAAATGTTGGATAGATATAAAGATCTTTGGAAAATATAAGCAACTTTTAAAGTAGTAAAAAGTATATTACAAGCTAGATCGATATTTCATGGGATTCATAGACGTATAAGGGAGTATATTTTAATTTACTTTATCACGCTTTTCGTAGAAAGGATATTGAGGAAATCTAAAAGATCATGGAAAGAATTTATACCCTGAAAAGATAAGATATTATCTTTCCGAAATGCATCATAAAATGCTAAAGTAAAAAGAAATTCCAAAAGTAAAAAAGATAAATTCAAATATCTAACATGAAGCAAGAGAGATTTTAAAGATTTTGGGTATCGAAAACAAGTGTTCTGCCTAATTTTTCGACCACAACTTTCTTAAAATCAAATTATTGCAACAAAAGCAAAGTGTCAAAGTCAGGAAAAAAATTTAATTTTTCATAAAAGAATAAAATTTTTATGAAAAAAATTTATGTTGAAAGAGTAAGATTTTATAAAAAATTAAAGCAATAATCATTATTTTTTTAAATAAAAACTATTATTAGATTATGATTAATCGTTATAAAAAGGAGAAAAATTAATTAAAAAAAATATTTTTTTTTAATTTTTTTATCTTGTTCATAATGTAATATAAGGACAATTTTTTTAATGTTTATTTTTTAAAATTGATATTTTTAAAAAAAAATTTGAAATTTTTTTAAAAAATGTTGTATATTAAAAGTATAAGAACATAGTAATAAGGAGGAAAACTATGGCAAAAAGAAGAAGAAAGGTTGCTAAAAAAGCAACAAAAAGAAAAGTAGCTAAAAGAAAGCCAGCAAGAAGAAAAAAAGCTGCACCTAAAAAGAAAGCTACTGTAAGAAGAACAAGAAGAAAAACTGCTAAGAAAAAATAGTTTTTTTGATTTTATATTAGTCGAGCATTATTATTTTAATTTTGCTCGACTTTTTTTATTTAAATCTGTCAAAAAATCAATCCAAATAGGTGATCCCCATGCTATATGCCCATCTTTTTGAATTACTCTTAAGTAATAATAGGTAAATAATTTATGATCTTTTGTTTTTATAGATATTTGAGAAAGATTATCTTCATCATTTAAAGTAAAATCAAAATCATTTGTTTTAGGATAAAAAGTTTTAAATATTTTATTATTTCTTATAATCTCTACCTTTTCTATCACATCTGTTCCAACAATAAAACTGGAAATATATCTGTTAAATTGAAGACCAGGCTTTTGAATGGTGTTCAATTCAGATCCCATCGGAGAATTGGCAATGGAAAAATTTAAAACTATTTTAACTCCAGTTGTTGCATAACAAAATCTTTTTTTTAAGGAATTAAAAAGACTTTCTTTTGAGTGATTTTGAGAGATTATAGCTGTTAGTCCGGGAGAATATTGTTTTTGGTTAGAGTCAAAAAAACCTTGATAAATTCCTCTATCATCTAATCCTCCTGCTACAAAACCTACTCTACAATTATTGTATAAAGCCTTTTGAATAGATCCCTCTTTGTCTTCTTGAGCTAAGGAGCCTTTTATTGGTGCTCTGTTTCCATCTTTTGCTAAACATTCTGAACACCCCCAACTATTGTATATTTCAACAACTCTTTCGAATTCTTGGTTATATTCTTTAAAATTAAATCCTGTTTTATTACTCATAGTAAAAGAAGGAATAGAGATTAATTCCTTAGAAGTTAATGATTTATATATTTTTTTTAATGAATTGAATTTTAAATCTTTTTTTCTAAGAAGTTGTTTGTGATCTTTAAGATATACTAGCTGTCTTACTCCTTCTTCTTTTAAACTCCCAACCCACTGAAATCCTAAAAATAGAGAAAAACGTAAATCTTCATTAATTTCATGTATACTTTGAGATATATTTTTCCAAAGTTCATTAGTCGTTTCTTCTGCACTGTCAAAAGGTGAAGAAGCATAAAATTGAAAGCCTTTTTCATCTCTAAAATGTCGAAGACAGTTTTCAATGTTGACAGATCCATCTACTTTTTCTGATTCTGAATGAAAACTACCCCAAAAAATGCTTAGATCAGAATTTGGAATACATTTGATAGGTGAAGAAATATAAAATTGTTTGGTTTTAAGGTTGGTAAATTGAAGATGATAAGTTCCTGGTTCATTGAAATATAAGTTTGGTATAGATAGAAAGCCTGTTTCAGGAATAAAAAGTTTCCAATTTAAATTTTCTCTTAGATTTTGATATTTTAGCTCTATTAAAGTGTCTTCCGATGCATTACCTGTAAGATTTCCAAATTGGTCTTCAAAACGTAAGATAACTTCAAAACGTCTATTTCTTGATACTAAAGATGGAACTAATATGTTTAATTTAGTAAAAATATTTCCTCTTACATCTATTTGAAAGATCTCTTTTTCTTTATATCCATTTTTTTTATCGCCTATATATAGAGTAAATTTTCTTTTTCTTTGAATAAATGTTTGGGTTCTGGTTCCATTTTTTTTAATATTTTTTGATGATCCTAATATTATGGTAAATTCCTTACTTATGGGTATTTTTGAAGGAATAGTGAATTCGAATTGAGAGATGGCATTTTTTACTTTTGTAGCTTTTAAGATTTTACCATTAGGATGCTTAGCAAAGATTAAATTTTTTTTTTTGTTAAGATTGGTTTGAGGTATTTCCCAATCAGTTGGACGACCTAAACTATGGATATCAAATTTTAATTTAGTTCCAGCTGGAATTTCATTTGATGTTACATAAACAAACTTTAAAGTGCTATTCTCTCCAGCTGTTAGGAAATTTGGGTCACAATAACAAATAGATCTAGACATTTAAAACTCCAAATTTATTTTTTTATAATAGGGGTTATCCTTATTTTTTCAATACACCTTTCATTTGAAATTAAAACTTCTATTTCAAATTCATCTAAATGTAAAATCCATCCCTTTTTAGGGATAACTTTTGCCATATAAAAGATAAATCCTCCAATTGTTTCATATTCAGCGCTACGAGGAATTTTGATGTTTAATTTTTTTTCAATATCTATAATGCTCATTTTGGCATCAACTATCCAACTACCATTGGAAAGTTTCCAAAATTGTTTTTCTTCTATTATATCATATTCATCCTGTATTTCTCCAACTAATTCTTCTAATATATCTTCAATAGTTATTATTCCTTCAGCATTTCCATATTCATTTACTACAGTAGCTATATGTTTTTTTTCTTTTCTAAATTCTTGAAATAATTTAAAAATTTTTTTGTTTTCAGGAACATATATTGTTGGTTTTATTAATGCTTCTACAGATAGATCTAAAGCAGAATTTTCTATATAAGCTTTTAAAATATCCTTATACATAATTATACCAACGATATTGTCTTCTTTTTCTTGAAATACAGGTATCCTACTGTAGTTTTTTTTGATTAGTAATTTGCTTGCTTTTCTTATTGTGCATTCAATAGGAATGCTAAATATTTTTATTCTTGGTATCATGACTTCTCTTACTGTTTTATCTTTAAAAGTAGCTAGAGAATATAATATTTTTGGGTCTATTATTTTTTTAAGGTCATTTTCTTTGAAAAGGTTAAATATTTTTTCTTCTAAAAAAAGTCCTATTTTACTTTTTTTATAAGATTGTAGAATTTTTAAAGAGAGAAAAGAGAAGGGGAAGAAAAATATGATAAAAAAAGAAGATATAAAAGAAAATATGTAAAAAATATTTTTATGAAAAAATATGATTAGAAAACGAGATGTAATTTCTAAAAATATTAGTATAGAGAATATATATACTATTGAGATTAAAGGAGAATAAAATTTTAATATAAATATTAAAGCGGTTAAGGCAAATAGTAATTTTGTTATGTTTTTTGTAAAAAAAGATAAGAAATAAAAATCTTGGAGACCTAATTTTTTTAAGAGGTATTTATAAAAAGATAAAAGATTTTTAGGAAGAGAGGTAAATCGAATTTTTTCAAATGATAAAATAGAATAACAAAATATATTCAAAGAAATTGATCCGATTAATAATAATATTGAAATAAAAAACATAAAATTCATAAATTTGAATATTTTTTTAAAATATTTAATTTTTCTCTTTTTATTAATTTCATATAACTATTTTCTTTTTTTTTCATAATTTCTTTTTTCTTTTTTTCCTTATCATCATATCCTAAAAGATGTAAAATTGCATGTATTAAATAAAGAATAATTTCTTCATTAAGATTCAATTTTTTTTTCTTTGCATATTCAATAGCTATTTTGGGACATATAAATATATCACCTAAATATATAGGTCGGATTTTTTTATAAATAGAATCAATAGGAAAAGAGATGCAATCGGTAGCTGATAGATCTTGAAAAAATTGTTTATGTAACATAGATATTTTTTTTTTATTAACAAAATAAATAGCCATCTCATCAAAAAAAACTTTTTCCTTTTTAAGAATTTTTAAAATAATAGACTTTATATTTTTTTTTAAGAAAATAAGATCTTTTTGATTATTATAAATAGATATCACTGAAATTATTTTGTTGGTGTTTTAGGTAGGGAGGTAGCTTTTTTATTGTCCCATTTTCCTAGTTTTTTTAAAATGTCAATCCTTTCAAATCTTTTAAGAACGTTCCTTTTTTTTTCCTTTCTACTTGCTCTTCCATAACTTTTATGTCTAGACATTTTTTATACCTTTTATTTTAGGAATAAAAATATTATTTGTATTTAAACAGTTTATCTGCTTTTTATATCCAGAAGCCTCTTTTTTTGGCCCCGTTTTTAAAAAAATTGGGGGTTTTGTTTTTTTAGGATTTATCCCCCTTTTTTTTGCTTGTTTGCTAATTCTAGTCATTTTTTTCTAAAAGAAATAATAAAAAAAAAAAGTTATAAATTCAAGAAAATTTATCTTGATTCTATAGATAGGGATTTTTCTTTGTAAAATTTAAATTTTTTTTTTGATATTTTTATTTTTTTTGGCTCTGTTTGATCGTCAAATTCGTATATTATTTCTTTAGGAAGTATAGAAATAGGGTTTTCTGTTAAATTAAAAATATAATTAGCTTCTAGCTCTTTTTTTGTGATTGTGATGAAATCAAAAATATCTATGCTATGAGGGATAAAACTGATTTTTGGTTCTTTCCATAAAAGATCATCTACGAATTTTTTAGATTTTTCATCGGATACTAAGAAAATTAGATTTTTTTTTAAAGATGGATTAGAATATGATTTTTCAAAATACCATTTGGCAATTTGAATAATTTTTATGATCTTTTCTAAAGATTTTTTTACTTCTATAAAGATAATTTTAGGAAGTTTTTTCTCCATCTTTTAACTCTTTAATAATTTCTGGAGTGATCACTCCACAAGATACTGTAAATTTAACAGCTTCTTCATTTGTCATATCTATTTTTGTTATATCCTTTTTTTTGGCAAGTATAAGATATCCAGAAATAGGCTGGGGAGCTGTTGGAACAAATATAGGTTCTAATTCTTCATTGAAATTTTTTTGGATTTCATAAGGAACAGATCCTGAAGTAATACCAATACAATTACTTTTTTTTGAAGGAAATTTTATCATAACTGGATATCTAAAAGCCTTTCTTTCTTTTATAGATAAAAGAGAGGATATCATATCTTTGGAAGTATGATAGATAGTTTTGAAAAAGGGTATTTTCATAAATATTTTATTTGTTAGATTGAGAAGACTCTTAAAGAAAAACCATTTACCTAAAAAACCTAAAAGGAGGATTACTAATAAGAATAATAATATTATTATTATTCTGGATATTAGCGTTAAAATCTGTTTTGAAGCTAAAATGGGAAAAGGTTTTTCTAGTTTTTGTAAGAGATTGTAGGTAATTTCAAAAAAGGGATCAGTAAATAGATTTAATATAAATGAGATAACAAAAAAAGTGATGATAATAGGAAGTAAAATAATAAGACCTGTTATTAAAGATTTTTTCATTTTTTCCTCTTTTTAGGAGTAACTACACCACAAGATATAATATATTTAATAGCATCTTCTGTCTTCATATCTATAAATAATAGATCCTCTTTTTTATACATCAATAAAAATCCAGAAGTGGGATTGGGTGTTGTAGGAACAAATACAGAGATTAAATTAGAATTGCTTTTCTCAGAACAGGTTTTAGGAGATTCTTTGCTTATCAACCCTAAACCGTAGATATTTGGAGAGGGGAAAGGCACTAATACAACTTGTTTGAATGAGTTTTTGTCTGTTATAAATAATGTGTTAATAATTTCTTGAGAAGTTTTATATACTTTATTAACAAGAGGTATTTTTTTTAGTATTTTATCACTTAAAGAAACTAATGATTTTATGAAAAACAACCTTGCAATATACCCTAGAAAAATTGTGAAAAGCAGGATCCCAAGTATTATTATTAGTTGACTGCCATATTTAACTATTTGTTCTGGTGTTAATAAGGGTAATCCCCACTTGCTGATTTGGGTTTTTGATAGATATTTTGTAACCATTCCCATAAAAGGTTTAGTTAGAAAATTGACAATAAATGTTATAGCAAAAATTGTTATAGTTAAAGGAAGAAGGATAATAAGTCCTGCTAAAAAATATTTTTTCAAGGATATCTCTTGTGTTTTTTGTTTATATTATTTAATAAAAGGTTTTTTATAAAAGGTTTTTTTATGAAAAACCTCCATGGTCTATCTGCATCTTCTTCAGCGTAATCTATTCCTATCCTTTTAGTTATAGATATCATCTCTTTTTTTATTTTTATTTTTTTGTCTTCTAACCAAATAATATTGCTATTTAAGAAAATTCCATTTAATTTTTTATCAATTTTTAATGCTTTAGTTAAAAGAGCAGGCCCAGATGTTAAATTTATAGATCCTTTTTTTATACCTATTGTTGGGATAAGAGCTCTTATTAAAACAGCTTCAGGTATGTTTTTTTTGTTTGTTACTATATTGAAAAGATAGTGTATTCCATAACAGAGGTATATATAAGATATGCCTCCCTTTTCATACATTGTCGAGGTTCTTTTAGTATATCTGTTGTTATATGCATGAGAGGCTTTGTCATATATTCCTCCATAAGCTTCTGTTTCTATGATCATTCCTCCTGTTAAGTTGTTATTTATTTTTGTATATAAAAATTTACCTAGTAAATCTTTTGCAATTTTTTCAACATCTTTTGTTTGATAAAAAGAGAGGGGTAATTTCATATTGTCCAGTTTATATTTAATAAAGAGAGATCTATTTTTTTTATTTTGACTTTTATTTTGTTGGATATAAAAATCTTTTTTTTTGTTTTTTCACCTGAAAAACTTAAAGTTTTTTTATCATATATATAATAATCATCTAAAAAATTAGAGATATGAATATTTCCTTCAAAGAGTAATTCTTCTATTTCAAAATAGATGTGGTAGGGTTTTATTTTTGTAATTGTAGCTACATATTGTTTGTTTGGATTTTGCTTAAACCATTTTTCTAGTAATCTTAGTTTTTTTAAATATATGACAGAAAATTCAGCTTTGAAACTGTTTTTCTCTTTTTCCGAACAATGGGTAGCTATTTTTTTTAAATCGATATTTTTTATCTTATCGAATAGTAATCTTTGTATGACAAGATCGCTATATCTTCTGATAGGACTAGTAAAATGGCAATAATGCTCTAATGCTAAACCATAGTGACCAATATTTTCAGAAGAGTAAAAAGCTAGTTTCATGCTGCGGATAAAATTTATTGATAATCTATGAAGATGGGGAGTATTTTTTGCTTTTAAAAAAATATTTTGAATATCTTTATGATCAGGAGAACTTGGAAGATGAAAGCCTAATTTTCTTGCATAGGAATAAAATTCTTCAAAGGTAGTCTTTGATGGTTTTTCATGTATCCGATAGATCAAGATTTTATTTTTTTCAGATAGATATTGTGCTACTATTTCATTTGCTTTAAGCATAAACTCTTCAACCATTTGATGAGAGATATCATATTCTTCCAATGTAGCTTTTTGAGGAGCCCCATTTTTATCTAAAGATATTACAACTTCTGGAAGAGCAAAATCTATGCTCCCTCTTTCAAATCTAATTTTTTTTAAGATAAGAGCTAGTTTTTTCATATTTTGTATATCTGAATAAAAAGGATCGGTTTTTTTTATATTTGTTGCTTCTGAATAAGTAAAACGTTTTTTGCTTTTTATATAAGATCTGCAAATATCATATTTTTTTACTTTTCCATTTTTGTCAAAATCTATAATTACAGAGATAGATAGTCTTAGTTTACCAGGTTTTAAACTTAATAGATCATTAGCTAACTTATATGGTAACATAGGTATACAATAATTAGGAAAATAGGTGGAGTTGGTACGTTCATATGCTTTTTTATCTAATTCTGATTTAGGTTTTATGAAATAAGCAACATCTGCAATATGGATGCCTAACTGAAAAATATTGTTTTTTTTTGTTATTGAAATAGCATCATCGAAATCTTTTGCATTTTTGGGATCTATAGTAAAGCAATTTAGATGGGTAAAGTCTTTTCTGTTTTTAAGGTCTAATTTTTTATCTATTTTTATTTTTTTTTCTAAATAGGGGTTTAAAGAGTATTCTTCTATGGCTACTTTTATATCTATCGAAGGATCTTTGATATTTCCGAAAATTTTTATTAATGACCCAAGTAAAAAATGACGTTTAATATCTTTATCTAATTGTATTAAAATGCGATCGCCATTTTTTAATTTTTTTCTTGTTTTTATATAAACATTAACATCTTTTCCTAAGGAGGGTATAAAAGATAGATAATAATTTTTGGTTTTTTTTATTACAATACCTACTAAATTTTTTATTTTTCTATTTATTATTTTTGTTATTTTACCTTCTAATCCCTTTTTAGATGGTTTATCAAATAATTTAACCTTGACTAAATCTTTATCTATTGCTCCTTTAATATATTTTTTTGGAATAAAAATATCTTCAATATTTTTTTTTGATATTGGCTTTACAAAGCCATATCCTTTATAGGTGGTGGTTAATATGCCTTTAAGTTCTTTCATAAAGAGAGCTTTTTTATAAAACTTTTATAGCAGTTCTCCATAAGCATAGCTATTGTCATAGGGCCTACCCCTCCAGGAACGGGTGTTATTTTTTTTACTTTGTTTAAAACGTTTTCAAAATCTACATCTCCCACAATCTTTGATTTTTCGTTGTCCCATATTCTATTTATCCCAACATCTATTATAATGCTATCTTTTTTTATCATATCTTCCTTTATGAAAAGAGGTTTTCCAATAGCAGAGATTAAAATATCTGCAAGTGTAGTATATTTTTTTATATTATCCGTTTTACTATGTAACATAGTAATAGTAGCATTACATCCTTTTTGATTTTGAATTAAAATGTTAAAAAGTGGTTTACCTACAATATTGCTTCTACCAAGTATTACTAAATGTTTTTTTTCTATTTCTATGTTTTCTCGTTCGAGTAATATCTTGATACCATAAGGAGTGCAGGGAAAAAAGATATCTTGTTCTCCTAACATTAACTTGCCAAGATTTATAGGATGAAATCCATCAACATCTTTTTTGGGATCTATTGCATAGATTATTCTTTTTTCATTTATATGAGGAGGAAGAGGCATCTGTATTAATATTCCATGAACATTATTATTTTTATTTAGTTTATCTAATTCTATTAAAATTTCATCTTCTGAAACAGTTTTTTCTAATTCTAAGTAGTACGATTGAATTCCTATATTTTTACAAACTCTTTGTTTCATTTTTACATATGTTTTAGAAGCTGGATTATCCCCAATTAATATAAATGCAAGACCTATTTTGTTTTGTCCTATTTTTGAAATTTTTTTCTTTAATTCTTCAAGAATATTTTCTGAAATTTTTTTGCCATCTATTATTTTATCCATCATTTTTTTAAAATTTGCACCATTTCATTATGTATTTTATTGTTTGTAGCTAGTATAGTATTTGTTTTATTTATTTTAAAGGGTAAGCCTTTCCAATCTGAAATTTTTCCTTTTGCTTCTTCTACTATTAACTTTCCAGCTGAATAGTCCCAAGGCGCTAGATTGGTTTCCCAGTAAACATCAAAACGCCCAGAAGCAACATATGCTAAATTTAATGCAGCTGAACCTAATTTTCTAATAGGGAGACCTAGTTTTGCAATGTCAAAGAAATGGTTTATACATCTATTTGGATTTTGTTTTAAAATGTATGGGAATCCTGTCGCTAGTATTGCATTTTTTATTAGTTTGGTTTTGGAAACTTTTATTTTTTTTTCATTTAAATAAGCTCCTTTTCCTTTTTCTGCTATAAATAATTCTTTGTTTAAAGGATTAAAGATTATGCCAAGAATTATTTCATCTTTTCTTTTTAACGCTATGCTTATTGAGAAAAAAGGTATATGATGATAAAAATTAACGGTTCCATCTAAAGGATCTATAATCCATTCAAATTCTTTTTTACCTATTCTACCCTTTTCTTCAGATAAAAAAGAGTGAGTTGGATATTTTTTTTTAAGTTCTTTTATAATAAATTCTTCTGATTTTGTATCATATTTTGTTACTAAATTATGGATTCCTTTCTTTTCAAAATATATATTGTGTTTATAAAATCCCTCTTTTAATATGTCTCCTGCTTTAAAAATTATTTTTATAGCATTTAATGTGTAGTCAGATAGAGATTTAATAAATTTTATTTTCATAATTTTTTAAATTTTTTTCAAAAAATTTTATTATATCAGGAGAATTTTTTTCAAAAAATTTTTTATTTAAAAAAGTATATTTTTTTAAATTTTCATAAAAATTTGGAGATTTTATTTTGACAAATCTTCCTAAATCCATTTCTATTAACTCTTCATCGATATAGCCAATATTTTTAATGGAAGAATCTTTATTGATAAATCCTTTTTTTACGATGGAAAAGGATAGATTAAAGTAATCTAATACTATTTTTTTTAATTCTTCTTTATTTTTATCTTTTATAATTTTTAAAATTTTTGGTTTTAATTTTTCTGCTTTTTTTTGAATTATAAAAAATTTTGAATTTATATTTATATTATAAGATGACCCTACATTATCAATTATTGTTAATTTTTTTTTAAAAATTTTTCTGTTTTTAAGATGTATATATATAGTTCCTGTTTCCTTTTTTAAATAGTTATATGAAATTAAATAACTATTTATTGCATTTTTTAGATTTCTTTCCCTATTTATTTTTTTTGTTTTTCTGTAATTTTTAAAATTTATTGGGAGCAAAGATAAGATGTTTCTTCTAAAAGGTTCTTTATATTTGTTGGAGGAGATAAATTTGATAACATATTTTTTATCTTCTGATGCAAAAACATATAGTTGCGATCCTTTGTTTAAATATTTGTATTTTTGATTTAATATTTTATCTATTTTTTCAGGAGGTTTTATATCCTTATAACTATCTTTTAAATTTCGTAAGTTAAAAATTTTATGTGGTCTGAACCCTTTAGTTGCAAATCTCCAGCTTGTGCAAATAAAAGAGATAAAACATATTAAAATAAATAATTTTTTAATCTTCATCTTTTTCTTAAAAATAGCATTCTTTTTTTTAGGAATTGCAAAAAACTTAAGGGTATTAGAAATAGAAAGAGAGTATATATGCCATCAAAAAAAGGCATTATTATTAAATCGGTTATTATCCAGTTAAAAGATATTTTTAAGGATCTTTCAAAGATGAAGAGAAATGATATAAAGAAAAGAGTATAAAAGATAGATATTAGAATGGAAACAATAGTTGTATTAATAATATTTTCTTTAAAAAATCTTTTTAAATGATAAAGGATAAACATAGCTAAAGTATAACTTAAAATATGTAGTCCAAATGGAAAAGAGGAAAAAAGATCTGTTGTAAAACCTGATAAAATAGCAAGCCAAATACAGAATAAAAAATTTTGTTTAAATAAAGAAATGGCAAGTAAAGGAGAATAAAAAATGAGTTTTAAATTATTTAAAAAAATCATAAAAAAAGTGGAAATAAAAAAAAATATTAAATACATTTTTTATGCCATCTCCATGCTGTTAAAATAATAGTTTTTAAATCTGAATATTTTGGTTTCCAGTTTAAAAATTTTTTTGCTTTACTGTTATCTGCAACCAAAATAGGAGGATCTCCTCTTCTTCTTTTACAATGGATAATTTTGAAAGAAGTTGTGGTATATTTTTTTATAGCATCTATAATTTCTTTAACTGAATATCCATGACCAGAGCCTAGATTTAATTGTATACTCTCTCTTTTTTGTAAAAGTAAAAAAAGGGATTTTATATGTGCATCCGCTAGATCTGTAACATGGATATAATCTCTTATAGCAGTCTTGTCAGGCGTTGGATAGTCGTTACCATAGATTTTTATATGTTTTCTTTTGTTTAATGCAGCATAGATAACTAAAGGAATTAAATGGGTTTCATCTTTATGGTTTTCTCCTATTTCTACATCTATATCAGCACCTGCTGCATTAAAATATCTAAGAGATATATAGTTTAAATCACCTCTTTTTTGTAGGTTTTTCAATATTTTTTCTATTTCGAGTTTAGATTTACCATAAGCAGATATTGGATTTTTTATATGTGTTTCTTTTATAGGAATTTTTTTTGGATTTCCATAAATAGAAGCACTGCTTGAAAATATCAAAGTTCGTACCTTATATTTTTTCATGGTTGAAAAAAGATTTAAACTTCCTTCAATATTATTTTTATAGTATTTTTTTGGATTTTTAAAGGATTCATAGACGGAAGATACTCCTGCAAAATGGATGCAGGCTAGAGGTTCATATTTTTTAAAAACCTTTTCTAATGTCTCTTTTTTAGTTAGATCTCCTATTATAAGAGGTCCCCACTTAACAGAATTTTTATTTCCTGTAGATAAGTTGTCTAAACATATTGGTAAAAATTCTTTTTTTTTCAACATCTTACATGTTTGGCTACCTATATATCCTGCTCCTCCTGTAACTAAGATATGTTTTTTTTTCATTTTTAGTAGTCTCTATAGATTAGTTTATATGCTAAGTCTTTTAAAAGTGGAGGAGGATATGGTAAGGTTGCTAAATGTAATATTCCATTATCATATAATTTTTTTATTATTTCTTTTGATTTTTTTATATTATAAAAATTTAAAATATTAGCTTTTTTATTTTTCAAATCTATGTTTGTTGGTTTCCCAAGTATTTTTTTATTTGATGTTTTATCTAACATATCATCTACTAATTGAAATGCTAATCCTATTTTTTCTCCAAAGTTTTTTAAAGCATGTATCTCATTGTTGTTAGCCTCTGAAATTATAGCTCCACATTCTAAACAAGCAGTTATTAAACAAGCAGTTTTCTTTTCATGTATGAGAGATAATGTTTTATAATCTATTTTTTTATTTTCAAAAAAAATATCTAGGTATTGACCTGCAAGCATTCCCATTCCACCTATTTTTTTTGAAATAACGGATATTATTTTATTTTTTTTAAAATTAGATAATTTTTTACTGTTAGTAATAATTTCAAATGCATAAGTTAATAAAAAATTTCCACATAAAAGAGCTAGCCAGGGAGAGTATTTTTTGTGTAAAGAGGCCTTATTTCTTCTTAAATTACTGTTATCTATTATTGGTAGATCATCGTGAATTAAAGAGTAGGTATGTATTAATTCTATTGCACAAGCTATATCTAATGCATCTGAAGGATCTTTTTCTAAAGTTTCAACAGTTGCTAATACTAATATTGGTCTTAATCTTTTCCCACCAGGATGAAGTGCATAATTTGCTGATTCAAATAGTTTTTTTTGTATAAGATCACGATTTTTGGGGATTAGTTCTCTCAATCTTTTATTTATAATTTTTTTATTTTTTTCTATATATTTATTTATTTTTAACAATTTCTGTTACTCCTATTCCTATATATTCAAATCCCCTTTTTTTCATCTCTTGAGAATTATATTGATTTCTTCCATCAAAAAAAACTCTGTTTTTCATATTATTTTTTAAAAGATCTAAATTTACAAGTCTAAATTCTTTCCATTCGGTAAATAAAGCTATACCATCAGCTCCTTTTGCAGCTTCTATTTTGTCTTGACACCATGATATATTTTTCAATTTTTTTAATGATATTTTAGCTTTTTTTATTGCAATGGGATCATATAATTTTAAATTAACGCCCTCTCTTTCTAAATTTTTTATTAAACATAAAGAAGGGGATCCTCTTATATCATCTGTATCTGGTTTAAAAGATAGTCCCCATATAGCGATAGTTTTTCCTTTTAATCCGCCCCTTTTTTCAAAATATTTTTTTATGCTTTTAAAAAAAGATTTTTTTTGTTGTTCATTAATATAATCTACTGCTTCTAATAATTTAGGGGTGTATCCTAATTTTTTGGATAAGAAACAGAGAGCTTTTAAATCTTTTGGGAAACAAGAACCCCCATAACCTATTCCTGCATATAAAAAACTATCTCCAATCCTTTTATCTGACCCTATTCCTAATCTTATGTTATTAATATTTGCATTTGTTAATTTGCAGATATGAGATAATTCATTCATAAATGAGATTCTTGTAGCTAACATAGCATTAGCAGCATATTTTGTTAGTTCTGAGGATAAAATATCCATCTCTATTAATTTTTGATGGTTTAACATAAATGGAGAGTAAAGTTTTTTTAGTGTTTTTGTAGCTTTTTTAGATTCACTGCCTATTATTATTCTATCTGGTTTCATACAATCTAAAATAGCTGTTCCCTCTTTTAAAAATTCAGGATTAGATACTATATCGAATTCTATTTTTAACTTTCTTTTTTTTATCACTTCTTCTATTAACTTTTTTATTTGAAAAGTTGATCCTACAGGAACTGTAGATTTAATTACTAAAATTTTATAACCATTTATATTTTTAGCAACAGATTGAGCTGATGAGGTTAAATAAGATAAATTGCAAGATCCATCGTTATTAGAAGGTGTGGGTATAGTAAAAAAAATTATCTCTGATTCCTTTACACTTTTGTAATCATTAGAAAAAAATAATCTATCAGCTTTGCTATTTCTTTTTAAGATATCTTCTAATCCAGGTTCAAATATAGGTATTTTTCCTTTTTTTAAATTTTCAATCTTTTTCTTATCTATGTCTAAACAGGTAACTTTGTTACCCATTTCTGAGAAACACACACCTGTTACTAATCCTACATATCCACATCCAATTATTAATATTTTCATGATTGTTCCTTTTTTATTAATTTTCCTCTTTTTAAAATAAATTTTTCATCACAAAAAGATGCTAACTCTTCATCATGTGTTACCAATATTAAGCTTTTGTTTTTTTTATTTACAAAATTTAATAAAAGATGGTGTATTTTTTCTGAATTTTTACTATCTAAATTGCCTGTTGGTTCATCTGCAAGGATTATTTTAGGATCTAAGCAGAAAGCTCTAGCTATAGCTACTCTTTGTTTTTCTCCTCCAGATAAAATTTTTGTAGGATAGTCTTTTTTATTTTCAAGGTTTAGCTCTTTTAAAAGAGAGATAGCTTTTTTTATATAATTTTTTCTTGCTATTTTTGCAGGTAAAATAACATTTTCTAATATCGTTAAATCTTCAAATAGATTATAAGATTGAAAGATAAAACCAAAAAAGGTGTTTCTTAAAATATTTACATCTTTTATTGGTTTGTTACATATATATATATTGCCTTTTGTAGGTCTTTCTAAAGTTCCTAATATATGTAAGAGAGTTGTTTTTCCTTCGCCTGAAGCTCCTATTATAGCAATGGATGAATTTTCTTTTATTGATAGATTTATGTTAGATAATATCTCTGTTTCATCAAATGTTTTATATATATTTTTAGCTTCTAGAATTATGCTCATAATTTATCTTAAGATTTTAGAGGGGTTTATTTTACATGCTTTAATAGCAGGAACTATTGCAGAAATTATAGATATTATTGGTATTGATATTAATATAAAAAATAGAGCTTCTATACTAAAAGTGTTGGGTAGTTTTTCTCCAAAAAAAGCTTTATTAAACATACTATGACCCTGTAAAAAACTTAAAAATTTTATTAAAGAATCTAAATGTCTTAAAGTGAATAATGCTGTTAGTATTCCAAAAACTGAACTGATTGAACTGACAACTATTCCACAAAAACCAAATATTAAAGCTATACTTTTTTTTGTAGCTCCCATTGCTTGTAATGTTGCTATCTCTTTTTTTTTGTCATTTACTAGTATTATTAGAAAAGAGATTATATTGCAAAAAGCTACTATTAGTATAATAATAGCTATTAAGGTAAAAAGTAGTCTGTCACTTTGAAATTGTTGCATTAGATCTTTAGAAAAGGGATATTCATTATAAGTTTCTATTCTCCAAAATTTGTCTATTTTTTCTTTTTTAAAATGTTTTTCTAAATCTTTTTTTATTTGATCAACAGAAGTGATGTTTTTTGCCCAAATAAATATTCCATTAGATGAGATATCTTCAGGAATAAAAGAGGAAGATAGTAGAGTAGAAGTTATATTTTTTGAAGCTATGACAGATCTATTTCCTATCGGTAACACTCCTGGATCATAAAATCCCGATACAAAAACTTTAATTTTATTTTCTTTTATAGAAAAAGGAGCTCTTTCAGTGTAGGAAAAACAACCTTTGTCTCCTAATAATACTCCATTTTTTTTAAACATTTTAGGAAGGATGATGGGATAATAAAATATATTTTTTGGCATAATTATTTTATTATTTATTTTATATATCCAAAGAGGTTCATATTTTGGGGGTTTATCAAAAGAAAATTTAATGTTAGCTTCTAAAATTTTTAAATCTGTTAAATCTACTTTTCCTTTGAGTTCCTTATTTTGTATTTTTGTTGTTATTAATAGTTTTGGTAAAAATTTTTCTGATATATTTAGAATATATGGATTTTTAATATAAACTTTACAATTTTCTAAAAAATATTTGTTTTTTTCATTTTTAAAAATAAAATTACCATTTTTAAAAAAAATAATTCCTTTTATTAATTTGGAAGTTTTTAAAGAGGAGTTTTCTATAAAAATTTTTATAGGTTTGTTTTTTTTAAATTTTGCAAAAGCAGTAAAATAACTATTTTCAGGGAATGTTTTTTTATCTATAGAACATATATTTATTTTTTTTATTTTTATATTTTTGAAAAATCTAAAAAAATCTTGACTTGATTCTTCTTTTTTTAAATAAAAAAGAAGGTTGTTTAAATCATCTATTTTTGGTTTTAATATTATAGAAGAGAGGTAGGGGTTATTTTCAGGAAGAGATAAGATATAAGACATCTGCGAGATAAAACTCTCCTTGTCAACAAAATTTTTAAATTGTCTTAAAAGAGATATTTTCAAAGGAGCTGCTGATATTTCATAATCTTGAAAATATATATCTTTTTTACTTTTTAAAATTTCATAAGATTTTTTTACAGGATCTATTATAGATCCATCTTCATAACTCTCTTTTTTTGGTAATATTTGAGGTATTTCTCTATCAATTTTATTATTATAGGGATCAGATGTTGCGGATCTGTATTTTTCTCTTATAGTTTTTAAAGTGAAATTAGAATTTTTTGATATTTTGTCTATTTGATAATAATAAGAATTATAATATTTTTTTGTGGGAATAATTCTTAGATGAGCATTTAAAGTTGTTAATTTATTTAACCAGTTTTTTTCTATTCCTCTTGTTACTGATAAAAATACTAAAATCAACCATATTACTAAAGTTATAACAAATATTGAGATTAGGGAGATTATAGTAGCATTTAAAGATTTTTTTTTAGGTATTAAATATTTTAAAGCTACAAAAAATTCATACATAATTATTTGGATTCTTTAAATATCACATGTTTTCTTAATTTTTTATCATATTTTTTTAGTTCTAAACGTTCTTGTGAATTTTTTTTGTTTTTAGTAGTCCAATAACATTCTTTACTTTCTGTACTTTTTAATCTAATAACTTCTCTTGCTGTTTTTTTAGCCATAAAATTCCTTAAAAGAGGATTTTATCTTAAAAAGGATAATTGATACAACTAAAAATTATAAGGGTATAGAGGAGAGAGGATGTAAAGATAGCAAATCGCCTATTATTCTTTTTTTAAATTTTTGATATCCTAACCCAGCTATCATAGCAGCATTATCTAAACTAAGATCTTTTTTAGGAAAAAATATTGGTATGTTTATTTTTTTTTCATAAAACATATCTTTTAACTTTTGATTGTTAGAAACACCTCCTCCTATATAAATAGCTTTGCAGTTGAAATTTTTAGCTGCAATATAACTTTTTTTTATTATATCTTCGAAAACAGCTCTTTGAAAAGAAGCTGCTATATCTTTTTTATCATTTTTTTTTATTATGATAGCATTATGCATAGAAGAATTTTGACCTTTGACTGTGTATAATACTTTTGTTTTTAATCCACTAAAGGAAAAATCAAAGGGTCTATTTTTTATTTTCCCAGCTTTAAAATCATATCTATTACTATCACCCTGTTTTGCTAATTTTTCTATAATAGGACCCCCAGGATATTCTAATCCTAAAATTTTTGCTACTTTATCAAAAGATTCTCCTATAGCATCATCTGTTGTTGCTCCAATTTTTTCATATTTACCTATATCTAAAATTTTTGTTAATATAGTATGCCCTCCTGAGATTATTAAACCAAGAGCTGGAAACTTTAAATTATTTAAATTTTCCATCATTGCAGCATATATATGAGCTTCTATATGGTTAACTCCTATAAAAGGTTTTTTTAATGAAATAGATAAAGCTTTTGCTACATTGACTCCAATTAAAAGAGGCCCTATTAATCCAGGGCCTTTTGCTACAGCAATTAGATCTATATCTTCTTTTTTTATTTTTGCATTTTTTAAAGAAAGATCTATTATTGGAATAATATTTTTTATATGGATTCTACTAGCAAGTTCGGGGAAGACTCCTCCATATTTTTTATGGATATCTATTTGAGAAGCGATCTCATTTGAAAAAATTTTATAACCATCTTCTACTATTGCTGCAGCAGTTTCATCGCAGGTAGATTCTATTCCTAATACTAACATATTTTATAGATAAATTTAAAAAAAATTGCATTTAATTAAAATGTTTTTTTTATGTCAGGGCTAAGTAGAAATGAGCTTTCCTCTGGCTAAGTAGAAATGGTTCTTTTTTAGACTTTGGATATTGTTTTATTATATTAATACCTTTGGTGTTTATAAAAGTTTTATCAATACAAACAAAAAAAAGAAAGAAATATCTTCCCCCATGGGGAAAGAACGCGGCTAAAAAAAGCTTTCTATCTCCATGGATGATATCTTTTTGGTTTTCTTCTATATGTTGGCCAATGAACTTCTAGTTTTTTTGTATCGATAACATTTGTAGGTTCTATAACTATTTCTTTCCACTTTTTATATTTTAATTTTTTCCCACTTTGAAGAACCATTTTTACGTAACAGTAAGATTAAGTTTATCTAAAATAGCTCTTGTTTTATAAGTGATTTCAGAAGTCACCCATTCTCCATTTATAGAAAGCTTATAAATTCTAACTAATCTAACTAAAAGATCTTTGGGAGATAAATTTTTTTGACGCGCTCCCCAAAATCTGATCCATGATATACTTTACTAACCAAAAAGGAGTAATCATGAAAAAAAGATTTTCAGAAGATTAAATATTAAGAATTTTGCAAGAAGCAGATCAAACTAATACTATAGAAGAGCTCTGCAGAAAAAATAATATTTCTAAAACTACTTTTTATGCTTGGAAAAAGAAGTATAGAGACATGAGTAGTGTGGAAATAAGAAAGCTGAAATTGTTAGAAAAAGAAAATAGGCAATTAAAAAAGATAGTAGCAGAATTAACTCTGGCAAAAGAAGCTATGAAGGATGCTCTATCAAAAAAGTGGTAGGCTCACAGTCTTTTAGAGAGATTGTTCACTATTTTAAGTCTGTATATAAAATCAGTGAAAGAAAGGCCTGTGAGCATCTAAATTTTAGCAGATCCACTCATCGTTATAAAAAAATTTATAAAGATGCAAAAGAGTTAAAACACGAGATATTAAAAATATCCAAAAAATATATCTGTTATGGCTATAGAAGGATTTATGCTGTTTTAAGAAGAAAAAAAATATTGGTAAATCATAAAAAAGTATATGCGATTTATAAAAAATTAAATTTATCGCATAGAACAAAGCGAAAGAAAAAATATAGTAATATTTCTACAGGTATTCAAGATCAAGCTTCAAGTATAAATGATTTATGGGCAATGGATTTTGTGTCTGACAGATTAGAAAATGGAAAAAAATTGCGGATATTTAATGTTATAGATTCTTATAGCAGAGAATCTCTTATTATCTGTTTCTACCAGCTTTAAATCTAAAAAAGTTGTAAAACAATTAGAAAAACTTATAAAAACCAGAGGTGTTCCAAAAAATATAAAATTAGATAATGGTCCTGAATACATAGCAATTGTTATTAAAAATTGGGCAAATGAAAATAATATCAAGCTCAACTATATTCCTCCTGGAAAACCTTATAAAAATGGTCATATAGAAAGTTTTAATGGGAAATTTAGAAAAGAGTTCTTGGATCAAGAATATATTTAAGACTATTTTAGAAGCAAAGATTTTAGCCAAGAGATGGCAAGATTATTACAATATAGATCGACCTCATAGTAGTTTGGGTTATATGACTCCAAAAGAATATAAAAATGAGGCCGGCGAAATCCCCCTAGGGAGATTAGGAAGTTTGTTTTTACCTGTTAAAGAAAAAACTTGTATAGGAAGAAGCTTATATATGAAAAACAAAAAGAGTAAACTAAAAAATGGACGAATTTAGGGGGCAGGTCAGATCCATCTATTTGGATCTGTAATAGGTAGAACATAATCTTACACTTCAGTAAAATGTAAAAATAAATTTGGAGTCGCGAAGACTCAGCTCAGCTGCCCTTTGCAGCATGAGCTGAGCTGAT
>LJUH01000007.1 GCA_001303765.1 Chlamydiae bacterium SM23_39 | reverse complement strand
TTTAAAAAGTTTATAATACTTTTTATGTAGCGCTATTAGATGATTATATATTTTCCCAGCTATATCTATGTTTTGATGAAGAAATTTATTTTTTCTTGCATTATTTATTTAATAAAAAATCTATAATATTTTTTATTAAAAGCAATGCAACCTATTTTTTTAAAACCAAATTATCAATTTTGTGAAATCCTAACTACAATAGCTGAAGAATCTCTTAATTTTTGCAAAACTAACACAAAAGATTTAGCTACTTTTGGTGAAATAACAGCTGATGCATTAACCATTCTAGCTTTTTTTTCTAAAAAAATTTCTAAAATAGCAAAACACAAAATACCTCTTGAACTAACTCAATTTTCTCAAAATTTTAAAATACTACTACCATTAACAAGTTTTTTCAACTTTTCCTATAAAACTTTAAAAATGATTCAGATTATTACTTTTACTGAAGAATATGCTAATGAAAAATTATTATATTACCACCCAGTATTCATATCAAAATCTTCTACCAATAAAGACTTAAAAACAATAAAAACAGATTTGATAATAAGAAAATTAATAAATCTAATTATCTCTACAACATTTTTACTCTTTGCAATCACTGAATTTTCAGAATGGCTTTTAGATGCTAACATATATATACACCCTTATCCTTATTCTCTTCCAATTATAGGAAGTTTATTATTATCTTTAGGATCATTGTCAGGAATATTAAAATCTTCTTTTAAAATACACCAAAAATATAAAAAAATAAACACTGTTAGACAACAGAAAAATTCTGAATTAGAAATTAAAAAATTAAATATAGAGATAACAAACCATTCTTTAGAGATATCTAAAGATACAATATATTTTATATTAGGAATAATAACAGCTCTTGGAATATATTTTAAAATAACAAAAAATCTGTATTACATAATTCCTATTTTTTTATCCTATTCAACTATTTTTTTAATGAGTTTAGCTCAAGAAGTAGGAAATTCTATAAAAAAACATATAGGATAAGCTTTAATAATTTTTATATGTTAAAAAATATTTTTAAATACTTTGAAAGCTATTTTTCGAAATATAAATTCTATTCCCTAGCATATTATGATGAAGTATTTTTTGAAATTTATTATAAAATTATTTTTTAACTCATCGATATATGCTTATGCAACATAAAGAGATATTTTTGTTCTTTTTAAAAAAATTTTTAATGGGCATTTTTAAGAAGTAAATAAAATTTTTATTTCAAATCACTTTTTACAATATTTAAAAGTTATTAATCTTGTTTTTATTTTTAAATAATTGTATAATTATTGCATTATGTCATGTTATATTTGTAATAATCAAGTTGAAAAAACTCATGGTTGTTTTGTTGCTCATCTAGAAGATCTTAACACAAGCTATGAGTATGATTCTACTACACAAACATTAACCAAAATTTTTCATGATGTTGTAGTATGCCCAAAAAAAGAACAATCTACCAATACTCTATTTCATGAAAAATGCATAAAAGATTGGATATCATCTTCCCATAACTGCCCTGTATGCAACAAAAAATCTTTTAAGGTAGAGGTATTTAAGGTAGAGGTAATAGAGAAGTTATATCAGAATAATAAATTAAAATATCCCAAAAAAATAAATAAATTATCTTTACAAGAAATAAAAGATGCTGCTGAATTTTTTAAAAACCAAAATAAAAATAACACTTTTTTGAATGACTTAGAAAAAATTTATGAAGCAGAAGGAAAAGAACATATTTTAAAAAAAACAGTTTACAATTCACCTGCAAAACGCCATCAATGCATCACATATTTAGATTCATCAATTAAAAAAATCTCCTCCTATAAACCTCTATTCAATCCTTATGAAAAAATATTAATGAAATTACCTTCTAATGAAGTAGGATCAAAAGAATTTTTAGACTGCGTTTTTTTCTCACTTTCAAGTTTTTTTAATGGAATTTTCATTCCCAAACATCTATATAAAATAATAGAAAACAGTATAACTATTAAAAAAATACCTAATTATACTCTTTACCTAGAAAAAAGAGAAAAATATCTTGAAATACAAAAACTACTCAATAAATCAAATGTTTCATTAGAAAAAGAACTTGAGATAATAAAAAATTTAAAAACCTCATATGATTATTTAAACAAAGTAATAAGTCGAAGAATAAAAAGCGAATCAATACTTTTAGCATTATCAATAATAAATGTTATAGCCATTATATTTTTTGTAGGATTAATTACTGGAGAGACATTGCTTAAAAAAAAATTCGGAATTTTGAATTTAGACATCATAAAGGATATTACTGAATATAGAAAGTTGCTAAAAAGGAAACTTTTAATTCAAACAATTTTCATGCTGCCTAGCATAATATCTGTTTTTGTAATTTTTATTTCAATAATGATAAGAATCCCAATTTTATTAAGTAAAAAAATTTATGATGACTTTGACAATTTAATAAAATTACATTTAAAACATGATGGATGGAAATATATTTATCATGACAATGATTATTTACTAAATCTTTTATCTTCTTTAGATGAAACTGACCAATCTCTACAAACAGAAGAAACCCTAGAATCAGAAGAATCCTCTGAAGAAGGGTTATCACAAGAGATTAACGATAGTATTCAAATTCAAGAAGAGACCATAAGAAAAATTAAACAAGAGGCTCAAAAACTATTTAATCATATTAATACTACATTTTTGGAAGCATTAGAAAACATTGAAAATCTCGAAGAAACAATAAATAAATTATGCTCCACATGTAGTATGCAAGACTTATCAGTTTTATTATTTGATGACAGTCTAAAAAATCTTCGAAACAAATTATTAGCAGAGGAGTTACCCTCTATGGAAATCCAATTAAATTCTTTGGAGCAAAAAATAGCGACTATTATTATTACAAAAAAAAATAACCCAGAGGAGATTGATACATGAGCAAATGTGTTATATGTCAAGAAAATCTAACAACCAGCACATATGGTTTATTTTGTAAAAAAGAAATTACTTTTAATTTTGATACAACAAATAATCAAGTTATTGAAATAATTAAAAAAACACTTTCCTGCGATTGTAATAGTGAAACATTGCATCTTTTTCATGAAAAATGCATAACTAATTTAACCTCACAACAATGTCCTCTTTGTAGAACAGATTTTAATTTATTTAAAAAACTAAATTCTAATTCATTTAAAAAACAAAATACAGAAAATCCTAATAAAGAGGAAAAAACACTTACGGAAAATGAAAAAAAACCAGAAATTATTAGGCAATCATATAAAATAAATAGATTATGTTTAGATAAATTAGAAGAAATTATAAATTATTTTATTCAACAAAATCAAACAGATACAGCTGAAACAATTTTTCAAAATTTTTCAAAAACTCACTATTTAAAAGATGTTTCCTATTATGAAAATTCAATAAAAAAAATAAAAGTTAAGGATAATTTTATACCACCTTTAACTAACTTTTCTATTTTTGAAGAAGATTTCGAGAAAAATCCCTTACATACAATAATAAGAACATGTTATGGATTTATCCAGCCTTATTTATTCTCAATCATTTTTCCTTTTTGTATAGTTGATCTTTTTTCATCAGCTGTAAAATGCATAAAATTATCTTCAGATAAAAAAACATTAAAATATTTAAATATAAAAAAATTAATCGATGGAATTTCTACAAAAAAAGATGTTTCTAATATAAAAAAAATTGATGCACTAATTAATTGGGAAAAAACTAAATCTAAAATAAACTTCCATTACATGATAATTTATGCAATAAATATCTTATTTCTATCCTGCTTTATTATTAGCATCCTAGCAAAAAAATATAATAAACCTTTATTATGGATACCCTTATCTATTTTAACATTACCTTTATCGCCAATTTTAATGACTTACTATACTGCTAACACCTTCGAATATATAAAACAAAAAGAAATAGCTTTAAGAAAAATTAATCAACTAAAATAAACACACTATACTTTCTACAAAAAAGAAGAGGTAAAGATCTCTCTTTTTAACCTCTTCTTTGCTCGGAACTGGACTCGAACCAGCACGGCTTTTTCAAGCCAGAGGATTTTAAGTCCTCTGTGTCTACCATTCCACCATCCGAGCTTTTAATTTTCTTCTACCTTTCCGGGTAAAATATTTTCTTCAAAAAACTCTTCACTTTTAATCCTAGAGAGCTTTTCTTTGATAAGTACATTTGGCGGTGGGAGGACTGGTTTGAGTGTCGATGATGAAACTGTTTCAGCTTCATCATTCTTATCACCTCCTTTTGTTTTTCTTATCATTTCTGAATATCTTCTTCTTCTTGCTCCTCTTTTTTTAACATCCTCTTCTTCTACAGGTAATTTAATTGGTCTTTCTAAAGATGCATTTTTTAATATCATCTTTGTTTCCTTAACTTCCAAAACTTCATAATCATTAGTTGGGAGAAGAAAAGACTTTGGTTTTTCAATAGATCTAAAAAAGGTAATAGTCTCAAATAAAACTATTTCTACCGCATCTAAGAAATAATCTTCTTGTCCAACACCTTTGCTATTTCTAACAACCAACTTACATCCCTCTTTTGGAGTAATTATTGATAATATAATAGGTTCTCTTGTAAAGTTCACAAAAATATCCTTTTTTTTATTATTCTTGATTTTCCATATATTTAAAAAGATCTATTATTCGATGAGCATATCCTGCTTCATTATCATACCATGCTATTAATTTATAAAATCTATCAGACAACTCTATCCCAGCTTTTTTATCAAAAATACTAGAATAAGGATTTCCTAAAAAATCTGATGATACTAATTCTTCTTCAGTATATTGCAAAATATTTTTCATCTCTTTTGTCGATGCTTTTTTCATAACATCACAGATCTCATCATACGATGTGCTTTTTTCAACTCTTACTGTAAGATCTACTACTGAAACATCTATCACAGGAACTCTAAAAGCCATCGCTGTTAATTTTCCCTCAACTTCCGGAATACATTGAATTACTGCTTTAGCAGCTCCTGTTGTTGAAGGAATTATATTATATCCTGCACTACGTCCTAATCTAAAATTTTTTTTGGATGGAGCATCTACAGTATGCTGCGTAGCAGTCATCGCATGAATCGTTGTAACCAACCCTTCCTCTATCCCAAAATTATCTAAAAGTATTTTAACGATGGGAGCTAAACAATTAGTAGTGCAAGAAGCATTGTTTATAATAAAATCTTTTGAAGGATTATATTTATCATGGTTTACCCCCATAACAAAAGTAGGGATAGAATCTTTTGCTGGAGCTGATATGATAACTCTTCTAGCCCCTGCAGAAATATGTTTATTCGCATCCTCTCTTTTTGTAAAAAGGCCTGTAGATTCCAAAACATAATCTATTTTTAAATCTTTCCATGGTAATCTAGAAGGATCTTTTTCTGAAAAGATCAAAGTCTTTTTTCCATCCACAATCAAACTATTTTCTTTAGCTTCTATCTTTCTTTCATAAATACCATGTGCAGAATCATATTTTAAAAGATAAGCTAAATTATTAGGAGGAACCAAATCATTAATAGCCACGATCTCAATATCTTTTAAATCATGAGCTATCCTATAAACCAATCTTCCTATCCTTCCAAATCCATTAATTGCGATTTTTAAAGCCATAAAATAATCTCCTGAAGTTATTCAACTAATTCGATAAAACATGTTAATGCAGAATCCCCTTTTCTAAAACCTTTTTTAATGATACGGGAATATCCACATTTTTTTTCTCTCTTTTCAAAACGTTCTTTTAATATATTCAACTTTTTAAAAACCTTACTATCTAAATTTTCTTTTTTAGGATTAAATTTTATTCTTAAAAGAGATTTTAAAGATCTTATAGAAGCTAAATCTCCCTTTATTACTAAAGTGATTACTTTGTCTATATATCTTTTAAGCTCTTTAGCTTTTCTTAAAGTTGTTTCTATCCTCTCATATTCTATCAAAGATTTTAACATATTAGAAACCATTGCTTCCCTATGAGAAGATGTCCTACCTATTTTAAAAGTATCTTTTCTATGTCTCATACTTCTCTTTCTTCTAAATGTTTTTTTATAACACTCTTAATATTATCTTGTGAAATACCATATTTTTCTAAATTCATATCCAATGAAAGTCCTAAATCATGAAGTTTTTCTTTTATTTCAGTAAGAGATTTTTTACCAAAATTTCTAAATTTTAACATCTCTATTTCAGGCATTAAAACAAGCTCTCCAATAGTAGTAATATTAGCTCCCGATAAACAATTAGTAGAACGAACAGAAAGCTCAATCTCGCTTATCTTCAATGCTAGTTTATCTAAAAGCTCTAATCTATCTCTATTTTTATCCTTTTTTTCCTCTTCAAATTCTATATTCATTTTTTGAATTTTATCAAATATCTCAAAATGCTTTTTAGCTATTTGAGTAGCAAAAGATAAAGCTTCTGAAGGGGTAATACGTCCATCTGTTGTAACTTCTAAAATAAGCCTATCATAATCTGTATGCTGCCCTACTCTTGTATTTTCGACATAATAATTTACCAAAGTTACTGGAGAATATGAAACATCTAAAATAATTTCATCTATCTCTTTATCAATAAATTCAATAATTTTTTCAGAAGGAACATATCCTCTTCCAAATCCTATTTTAAAATCTATCCTTTTTTTTATAGGGCTAGTAATAGTCATAATATGATGGTCTGGATTAATAATTTCAAAATCAATATCTCCTAAAAATTCTTTTAAAGAAACAGAATACATACCATTTGCTTCATCTATCTGTTTTTGAGATATATCTAAAACATTGCTAAATTTTTTTATTTTCCTTTCATATTCCTCTTCTTTAGGGAGGTAACGTAATTTACTTCCTTTTAAATTCAAAATAATATTTATAATATCTTCCTTTATTCCTTCTATTGCTGCATATTCATGATATATTTTTTCCATTTTTACTGACATTATAGCAGGAGCTTCTAATGAAGTAAGCATTATTCTTCTAAATGCGTTTCCTAAAGTATGTCCAAATCCTCTTTCAAATGGCTCTGCAATGAATTTAGCAAAATTATCTTTTTCTTCTTCTATCTTTATATTATCTGGCATTTCAAATTTACCATATTTTATTATCATGTTATCTCCTTATTTTTAAACTCTTCTTCTCTTACGAGGACGACACCCATTATGAGGAATAGAAGTTACATCACGAATAAGAGTTATAATTATTCCTGCACTCTGTATTCCTCTAACTGCTGATTCTCTTCCTAATCCTGGACCATTTAAATTAATCTCGCATTCTTTAAGACCATATACAGCTACAGCTTCTTTCGCAGCTCTTTGAGCAGCAACAGAAGCAGCAAATGCAGAAGATTTTTTTGCTCCAGAAAAGTTGCAGCTTCCTGAAGAAGCCCATGTAATAACATTTCCGGCCAAATCAGTAATCGTTACAATTGTATTATTAAAAGAAGCTTTTACATGAACAATTCCTACAGGAACTGTTCTAACAACCTTCTTTTTTCTCCTTGGTTTCTGTTTTACTTCTGCCAAAATTATTCTCCTTTATTTAAGTTTTTTACCTGCAATTGTTTTTTTTCTACCTTTTCTTGTTCTAGCATTAGAACTAGTCCTCTGTCCTCTAGTAGGAAGTCCTAAACGATGCCTTAGTCCTCTATAACAATTAATTTTTATAAGCCTTTGAATATCACCTTGTACCTGTCTTTTAAGATCTCCTTCTAATACATATTCTTGTAAAAGAGCATTTATTTTACTTATATCTTCAAAAGTTAAATTTTTAGCTTTCATATTTGGATCTAATCCTAACTTAGCAACAACTTCCTTAGCTCTTTTTTTACCTATTCCATAAATATAAGTTAAACTAATCTCTAGCCTTTTATTATCTGGTATATCTATTCCTAGTATTCTTGTCATTTTTCACCTTTTTTTAATCTGTTTATTTTAACATATTTATCTTCAATAAAAAAGCTAAAATCCTCTTTTCTTCATAAATCCTTGGTATCTTCTCATAATAAGATGAGATTCTATCTGCTTATATGTATCTAATATAACACCAACTAATATTAAAAGAGAGGTGCCTCCAAAAAAATAACTAACCCTTTGGTCTATACCTAAAATTTTACTTACCAAAACAGGTAAAATAGCTATAATAGAAAGAAAAACACCTCCTATCAAGGTTATTTTACCCATTGTTGATTCTAAAAAATCCTGTGTTGGTTTTCCCTGTCTTATTCCAGGTATAAAAGCTCCATTTTTTTTCATATCTGATGCTATTTGTTCAGGATGAAACTGAGTAGAAGTCCAAAAAAAAGTAAAAAAAAGTATTAACGATACATATAACAATGTGTAAAAAATACTACCAGGTGTTAAATAATTCACAAATCTTCCAATAAATGAATTCCTACCCAACCATTGAGCAATAGTTGCAGGAAACATAAGAAAAGAAGATGCAAAGATAACCGGAATAACTCCTGCATAATTTATTTTTAATGGAATATAAGAACTACCTCCTTCTACACTTCCCTCTCTTACAATTCCTCTTCTAGCATATTGAATAGGAATCTTTCTTTGTCCTTGTATGACTAATATTGTACCTATAATTATCAAAACAAAAACAACTAATAATATTAAAATAGAAGAGATTGTTAACTCTCCTACCTCTTGTGATTCTAAATTTAACTGGTTAATAATAGAACCTATCATACTAGGAAATGAAGAGAGAATACCTATTGTTATTATCAAACTTATACCATTACCTATACCTTTATCTGAAATCTGTTCTCCAATCCACATTAAAAAAATAGTTCCAGTAGACATAGTTAAGACCATTGTTAAATAAAAAAGCCATGGTACATTAAAAATTTTTACATCCGCAATCTGTCCTACTATTATTCCAGGAGTAGATTCATTAATTCTAAAAGCATATCTAGCAAAAATCCAAGATTGAAAAAAAGCTAAACCAATAGTTAATAACCTTGTCCATTTTGCTACTTTTTTCCTACCTAAAGAAGCATTTTCTTTAATCTCTCTTTGCAAGGAGGGAACAACCGCAACTAAAAGCTGCATTATAATAGATGCAGATATGTAAGGCATCACTCCTAAAGCAACAACTGTCATCCTAGCAAATGCTCCTCCTGAGAACATATCCATAAGTTGAAATAAATTTTGCCCTCCTCCTGTAGCTTTTCTAAACACAGCTTCAGCAGCCTCTATATTAATTCCTGGAACAGGAATAGAAGCACCTATCCTACAAATAGCAAGCATAATAAAGGTAAAAAATATTTTTGTTCTTAATTCATGAATAGAAAAAATTTTTTTAATTCCTGCGATCATATTATTTTATATTTAATATTTTTTTCCTTTAACTTTTTTTTAGCAGAACTAGAAAAATAATTAGCTTCTATTTCTATATTTTTAGTGATCTCACCAACTCCTAAAACTCTAATATTTTTCTCTTTTTTAGAGATACATTTTTTTGCTCTTAATGTATCATAATTAACTTTTTCTCCATCTTTATATAATTTATCTATCTGATATAAATTTATGCAAAAATAAGGTTTTTTAAATCTACCTCTTGAAAAACCTCTATGAGGCATCTTTTTAAAAAGTCTTTCCTGACCACCTTCATAACCCAAACGACTTTTATAGCCACTTCTAGCTCTAGCTCCTTTATGTCCTTTCCCTGCAGTTTTACCTTTCCCCGATCCTGGGCCTCTACCTATTCTCTTTTTCTTTTTTTTATTGGAATCTATTAAAGAATTAAGTTGAAACATTCTCTTCCTCTCTTTTTTCTTTTTTTAGCATAGAAAGAGCTTTAAAAGTTGCTCTTACCTGATTTAAAGGATTATTTGAACCCACATTTTTCGATACTATATCTTTTATACCAACATTTTCTAAAACAGCTCTTACCATAGATCCAGCAACAACCCCTGTTCCTCTTTTTGCTGGTTTCAAAATCAATTTAACTCCATCATGCACAGCATAAACTTCATGAGCAATAGAGCCATCTTTCATCTCTAAATAAAAAATATTTTTTTTTGCATCCTCTGTTGCTTTTGCAATAGCTTCAGTAACTTCATTAGCTTTAGCAAAACCAAATCCTACATGTCCCTCTCCATCACCTACCAATACAAGAGCAGAAAAGCTAAACTTTCTTCCACCTTTAACAACTTTTGCGCAACGGTTTATATATAAAACAGATTCTTTTAATTCTCCTGTAACATCTTCTAATTTTGTCTTTTTCATATTTTTCCCTGATTTTTAAAACTGCAGCCCTTCATTTCTAGCTGCTTCTGCAAAAACAGTTATTATACCGTGATATTTATATCTACCTCTATCAAAAACAACCCTCTTTATTTTTTTTTCTTTTGCTAGTTTTGCTAGTTTCTTTCCTAACATACTAGCAATATCTTTTAATTTCATTTTTTTTTCTGAAAAAGAACCTACACTTACCAATGTTATCTGTTTTTCGTCATCTATTATCTGAGCATAAATATTTTTATTGCTTTTAAAAATTGAAAGCCTAGGTCTATCTTTTTTACCTTTTAATTTTTTCCTAACTCGTAAAACTCTTCTTTCTATTGTTTTTTTTTTCTTTTTATCCATTATGCTGTAGCTCCTTTTCCCTTAGCAGCCTTACCTGCTTTTTTCCTAACGTATTCTTCCTTATATCTGATTCCTTTACCTTTATATGGTTCAGGTACTTTTATTTTCCTTATCTTAGCAGCAAATAACCCTAATTTCATCTTATCTATTCCATTCAATATAATCTCAGTAGCTTTTTCAATCTTCACCTCTATACCTTCAGGAATATCTAATTCAGTAGGGTGAGAACATCCCACCTGCAAATCTAATTTCTTACCTTTAATCTGAGCTCTAAAACCTACTCCTACCAATAAAAGTCTCTTTTCAAACCCTTTAGATACCCCTTGAATTGCATTTTTTAAAAGAGACCAGGAAAGACCTAAAAAGGGTTTTGCTAATGTTATTTTTTTATCTTTTTCAATATAGATCTTATCTTTTTCAATCTTAACATTTATGCCTCTCTTTAAATTTAAAAAAAGTTCTCCTTTAGCTCCTTTTATTTTCAACTTATCTTTTTCAAATAAAACTTCTACCTTTTCCGGTAGATCGATTGCTCTTTTAGCTAATTTTGACATAAATCTTCCCTTTTACCATACAAAACACAAGACTTCTCCTCCTACACCCATTTTCCTTGCTGATATATCATCTAAAATTCCTTTAGAAGTAGATAAAATAGCAATTCCAAATCCATTTAAAACTAAAGGTATTTTATCACATGTCACATATCTTCTTACGCCAGGTTTAGATATTCTTTTCAATCCATTAATGACAGCTTTTCTTTTCAGATATTTTAAAAAAATAACTAACTTTTTCTTTTCTTCATCCACTAAGTAATCAGATATAAAATTCTTTTCTTTCAAAATCTTTACAATACCTAACTTTTCTCTGCTAACAAAAACATCTGTAAAAAGAAGTTGTGCATTTTGCGCATTACGAATTTTCGTTAACATCTCTGATATTGGATCACTAAATGACATCTAAATTACCTCCTTGATCGGAAATCCAAATATTTTCATTAATTCAATACACTCCTCATTATTTTTACTAGAAGTTATAAAAGATATATTCATCCCTTGAACCCTTTTTACCTCATCTAAATTTATTTCAGGGAACACTTGTTGATCTTCAATCCCAATAGTAAAATTCCCTCTTCCCTCTGTTTTTATTTTAAATCCTCTAAAATCTTTTATTCTTGGAGATACTATATTTATAAATCTATCTAAAAAGTCATACATTCTTTTCTTTCTTAAAGTCACTTTTAATCCAACAGCCATTCCTTTTCTAAGTTTGAAATTAGCAATAGATTTCTTTGCTTTACAAATTATGGGTTTTTGTCCTGATAGCATCGATAGTTCTTTTATATGTTGGGATAAAACATCTTTTTCTTTTATCACTTTCGCTAATCCCATGCTAATCACAATCTTTTTTAATTTTGGAAGAGAAAATATATTTCTCTTATATTTCTCTTTAAGCTTTATTATTTCTTTATCATATCTCTCTTTAAGCCTACTCATCTCATTTACCTACTTTTCTAAAAATTACCTCTTTTCCCTTCTCTAAATAAACTAATTCTTTTTTATCTTTTTCTATTTTAACCTTTAACTTTATTCTATTTCCATTTTTATCACAAAGAGCAACATTAGAAATATGAATAGGATTTTCCTTATATATAGCTTGAGTCGATCCTGTTTCTTTCGTTTTTTTTATATGTTTTTTCCTTACATTAACTCCTTTAACAATTATCTTATCTTTCTTTTTACCCAATACTTCTCCTTTCTTACCTTTATCATTTCCAGTTATAACAACAACTAAATCACCCTTTTTTAGCCATTTATTCATCATATCACCTCAGGCGCTAAAGAACAAATCTTAATAAAACCCTTTTCTCTTAACTCTCTTGCTACCCCTCCAAAAATTCTAGTTCCTCTTGGATTGTTTTTATCATCAAGAATAACACAGCTGTTATCATAAAATTTTAACTTTGATCCATCTTTTCTATCTATCTGTTTTTTTGTTCTAACAATTACCGCTTTTACCTTTTCCCCTTTCTTTATCATACCCTTTGTTTCTGCTTTTTTAACTGAACAAAGCACAACATCTCCAATATAAGCATATCTTTTTTTAGAACTCCCTAACACTCTGAATACTCTTACAATTTTAGCACCTGTATTATCTGCTACAAGTAAATCTGTTTCTTCTTGAATCATATCTATCCTTCAATAACTCTCCATCTTTTAATCTTAGAAATAGGTCTACACTCCATAATCTTTATGATGCTTCCTATTTCTAAATTCTTATTTTCTGAATGAGCATAATATTTTTTTCTCTTTTCAATCAACTTTTCATATTTAGGATGCCTAAATTTTCTAGATACTGACACTACAACTGTTTTATTCATCTTATTAGATAAAACTATACCTTGTAAAACTTTTCTCTTATTTCTTTTCATCTACGCTCCTTTTTTCTGATAAAATCATAATAGCTCGAGCCCTATCTCTTCTTTTCTCTTTTATCAAATGTGGTTTTTCTATTTTTTTTTGTAATGCAAGTTGGCTTTTCAAATTAAAAATATCTTTATTCAAATCCTCTATCAACACCTCTAATTGTTCTATAGGAAGGTCTCTTAATTCTTTAATATTTGACATATTACACCTTTTCTAATCTTGTTACAAACTTTGTTTTTACTGATATCTTTGCTGCTGCTAATTTCAATGATTTCTGTGCATCTTCAAAAGAAGTATCGCCTAACTCAAATAAAACTTGCCCTGGTCTTACTACAGCAACCCATCCAGTAACAGCACCTTTACCTTTTCCCATCCTCGTTTCAGCAGGTTTTTTAGAAACAGGTTTATCAGGAAAAATTCTAATCCATAATTTCCCTTTTCTACCTAAGAATCTATTTATAACTACCCTAGCAGCTTCTATTTGTTGTGCAGTAATCCATCCTCTATCTAATGACTGCATCCCATAATCTCCAAATGCAATACAAAAAGATTTTTTTACAAGTCCTCTAAATTGCCCTTTTTGTTTTTTTCTATATTTAGTTTTCGAAGGCATTAAAACCATTATTCTTCTCCTTTATTTATCCAAACTTTTATTCCAATAGAACCATAAGTAGTATAAGCCGTTGCAGTAGCATAATCTATATTTGCTCTTAATGTATGTAAAGGTATTTTTCCATTTTTATACCATTCTTTCCTAGCTATCTCAGCACCTCCAACTCTACCCGATATTTTAACTTTCATACCTACAGCACCTGCATCCATTGTTGTCTGAAGAGCTTTTTTTAATACTCTTCTAAATGGCAATCTTCTCTCTATCTTTTTCGCTATTCCCTCAGCTACTAACTTTGCATCTAAATCAGGTCTTTTTATCTCCTCAACTTCTATCCAAACATCTCCCTTTGTAAATTTTTTAAGCTCATCTTTTAAAAGATCTATATCTGTTCCTTTTCTACCAATAACTAATCCTGGCCTTGCGGTATGAATTGTAATCTCTATTTTTCCACTCATCCTTTTAATACCAATCTTCGAAGTTCCAACACATGCTGGTTTTTTCATTAAAAAATCTCTTATCTCACTATCTTTTATAAGAAAAGTTCCAAACTCTTTTTTATTAGCAAACCAATTTGAATCCCAATCTTTTTTTATCTTTAATCTAAACCCTCTCGGTGATACCTTTTGCCCCATCTTTTTCTCCTCTTATTCTTTAGGTTTTACAATAACCATAAAATGGCTTGTTCTTCTCAGCATTGTTGTTCTTCCTCCTCTATTTTTTGATCTTATCCTTTTCATAGTCATTCCTTCGTCAACTCTTACCTCTTTTAATCTCAAAGTATCTATTTCTTGACCTAACTTTTGCTTAGCATTAGCAACCGCACTCTTTAAAGTCTTGTATAGATGTCTTGCTCCTTTCAATTTAGAAAATCTAAGCTGTGAAAAAGCTTCATCAACAAAAAGACCTCTTATCAATCCTGCTGCTAATCTAGCTTTTTTAGGACTAATTCTTACATTCTTTGTAATAGCTCTAAAATCCATTATTTAGCCGCCTTCTTTACAGGATGTCCTTTAAATGTTCTGGTAGGAGCAAATTCTCCTAATTTATGTCCAACCATATTTTCTGAAACAAAAACTCTTATAAATTTTTTCCCATTATGTATATCAAATGTTTGGCCTATCATTTCAGGTATTATAGTGGAACGTCTTGACCATGTCCTTATTGGTTTTTGTTTTCCTTCTTTTCTTTTCACTTTATCTAAAAGATGATGGTCTACAAATGGACCTTTTTTTAATGATCTACCCATTTTTCTTCTCTTTTCTTTTTGTTACTATTAATCTATTACTTTTTTTTCTAGACCTAGTTTTTTTACCCTTTGTAATTTTTGCCCATGGTGACATTGGGTGATTCCCTTTGCTCTTTCCCTCTCCTCCTCCATGAGGATGATCTACTGGATTCATAGCTGTCCCTCTAACAGTTGGTCTAACCCCCTTCCATCTACTCCTTCCTGCTTTCGCATCAACTCTTAAATTATGTTCAAAATTAGAAACAGCTCCAAAAGTAGCTTTGCAATCTTCATTGATCAATCTAATCTCTCCTGAAGGCATTTTAATAGATGCGTATCCATCACTTCTCGACAAAAGTTGTGCTGATAATCCTGCAGATCTAACATATTTACCTCCTCTTCCAGGAAGATTTTCTATATTATGAATTACTGATCCAAGAGGCATATTTTTTAATTTCATGCAACATCCAACATCATATGGATAAGTATCCGATGTCCTAACAATATCTCCAACTTTTAATCCTTGTGCTGCTATTATATATCTCTTCTCTCCATCTGCATAATATAAAAGCGCAATATAAGCTGATCTATTTGGATCATACTCTATCGATGCTACTTTAGCGGGTATATTTTCCTTATCTCTTCTAAAATCTATTATCCTATATTTCTTTTTATGCCCCCCTCCTTTATGCCTGCATGTAATTCTTCCAAGATTGTTTCTACCTCCCCTTCTTCTCTTAACCTTCACAAGTGACTTATTTTTAATCTTTCTCTTACTCACTCCCACATTACTTGGAAGTACTAACTTTCTTGTAGATGGAGTTATTGGGCGAAACTTTTTAACCATTTTATTTTCCTTCCTCTAAAATATTTCCCTCTTTTAAAGTAACAATAGCTTTTTTAAATTTTTTAGTTGTTCCTCTCGTTCCTCTAAAAAATCTTTTTTTAGGCTTAACTAATAAAGTATTAACATCTTCTACCTTTACTTCATAGATAACCTCAACCGCTTTTTTTATCTCTCTTTTATTAGCTTTAACATCGACTACAAAAATATATTTTCCCTTTTTAAATTTTCTAATGCATCTATTCTTTTCTGAATCTTTCAATCCTTCTAACATAGAAGCTTTCTCAGTAACTCTTCTCTTTCTTATAATTTTATATGGATCTATCATTTTCTATCTCTCTTTAAAAACTCTAAAACCTCTTTAAAAGCATCCCCGACCATAACAATATGCATACAAAGAGCTAATTTGTACCCATCTAGATTAAAAACATAAGAAAAATTGTTTTTTTCTATATTTCTAATACTTTTTTTCAATATTTCAATATCATTTTTTTTGCTTCCTAAAAATAAAATTCTTTTATCTATTAAACCCATCTTATTTAAAAAATCAAAAAATGTTTTAGTCTTACATTCCTTTACAAGATCTTCTAATAAAAAAACTTTTTTTTCTCTTATTCTTTCAGCTAAAAGAGATTGAATGGATTTTATTCTCTCCTTTTTATTTATCTTTATATGTTGATCAAATTTAGGTTTAGGTCCATGAGCCCTTCCCCCTCCTTTAAATTGAGGAGATACCAAACTTCCCTGTCTTGCTCTTCCCAATCCTTTTTGATTATGCGGTTTTTTTCCTGTTGCTTTAACTTCAGATTTATCTTTAGTATTAGCAGACCATTGTCTTTTATTATTCCTAATAGCTAAAATATAATTTTTTAACATCTGTTTATTAACAGGAATATCTAACAAGCTATCCTCAACTGTTATCTCTTCTACTTCATTACCTTGTAAATCATATTTCTTTATTGTAACCACAAAATCATCCTCTTTTTTTCTTCGCTTTTTTTATATATACAACACCTTCACAACAACCTGGTATAGCTCCTCTTACTATAAGCAAATTATTTTCTTTATCTATTAAAAAAATTTCTAAATTTTGTACTGTTATCCTATCTCCACCCATCCTACCAGCTCTTTTTCCTCCCGGTAAACATCTTCCTGGTGTTGATCTCATCCCTGTCGATCCAGCATGTCGATGAAATCCTGACCCATGAGATTTAGGGCCTCCTTTAAATCCATATAACTTCATCACTCCTTGATATCCTTTACCTTTGGATATTCCTTCTATATCTATAAATTTCTCATTAGAAAAATATCCAATATCTATCTTTTGTCCTACTTGATATTCTTCAACATTTTCTACTTTAGATTCAGTAAGATATCTACAAGGTGGCAATTCTTTAAAATGACCTCTAACAGGCTTTTTAATATTTTTTTCTTTAATATCTGCAAAAGCTCCTAACTGCAAAGCATTATATCCATCTTTTTCTCTCTTTTTTATCTGAACTACAACATTAGGTTCAGCTAAAATAACAGAGCAAGCAATAGCTTTTCCTTTATCATCAAAAAATTGAGTCATACCTTTTTTTTTTGCTATAAATCTCATATCATCTCTTTAAATCCTTAAAAAATTATCAAAAATTTTATATTAATTCAACATCTTAAAAAAATTGTCATAAACAATTTTCTTAAATAATATTTAAATATTACAAAAATTAATATATGAAAAATTAATATTCCACTCAAGAAAAATTAAATCTTAAAAAAAATATTTGCTAGAAACAATCAATAACATAAAAAAAAATCCAATAAAACTAATAAGTAAAAACCATTCAAAAGAGGTAATTTTTTTCATCTTAAACTTTAAAAAGTAAATATCAATATATTCTTTATAAAAATGAATGCAATAAAATTTTTTTACAGAATGTAAATTAAAAATTTTCAACATTTTTTTATGTTCTCATAGAAACTTTTTTTATAAATTTATGCAAAATACAAAATTTTCAAATAAAAATTTTTTACAAAAAAACATTTAAATTATTCAAAAAATTTTATATCATAAATTTTTCATAAATAAAGGAGTTTCATATAATGAGGACAAAAGAATTACCTCTCTTACCAATGCGATTAAATACCTATGAAAGAGTAAAAAAGGATACAGAACTTAGAAGGATAAAAGATGGTAAATACAAAAAACTATATACTTTTATTCCAACAGGAAAAAAAATGACTGGTTCTGCAATAGAAACTATTTATGAGAAAGAGCATACCAATCCCAAACATTTTTATTTACCAAGAAAAAAATGGTTAGGTAAAACTGGCGAGGCTACCTATGGTATTTTTTCTAAAAACTTTTCATTACCTCAAACAATAAAAACAGAAAGAGATATGAATATCGCCTCCTTATTAGAATATATTACTGATAACGTATATAGAGTATTAGGAGATGGTTATTTTGAAACAACCAAAGTGCGTCTTAGTTACTTACCTCTTATGAATAAGTTTTTGAAAGATAATGAAATAGTTCAAGCATATAAAGAAGATTATAATATTAAAAAATCTTTAAAAATTATGTCTAAATGGGTTCCTGGTTATCACGACTTAGGAGAGTTAGAGGTTAAAGATAAAGAAAATATTATAAGTTTTATGAATTTTATAAAAAAATACAAAAGACCACCAGAATTGGTCATTGAACCTGAGACAAAACAAGAGATAGAATTAAAAGGAATAATGGGAGTATTAGCTGCAGCTACTTCTCTTGCAGATATAGATGTGCTTGGTAATGAAAATAAGAATACTGGATTTATAATAGAGAGAGATAGAGATAATAAAATAGTTAGCGCGCGAGTTATTAAAATTGTTCCTGGCTATGCGTTTAGTTATGATAAGATAAATTATGAAAAGTTGAAAAATCTTAAAAATATTGTAGTGGAAAAAACTCATAGTATTATTATTGAATGGGAACAATTAACAGAAAAGCAAAGAGAGGAATTTTTAGAAGTTAAAAGACATAATCTAGAAATAATAAAAGATGAAAGAATAGTAAAATATCTCCTTTTTAAAGAGAATAAATTTAATCAAAGCGATATAGAAAAAATAATGGAAAAGATAGTAACAGAGTTAGAGAATAAATTTATCAATCATGTAAAAGCTCAGGGTTCTATCTACGAAAAAGATTTAAAAGAATATGAACCTAAAAGAGAAAAAATATTTAAAAAAGCGGGTGATGAAGAATTTAAAAAGGGAGATTATGATAGAGCTTTATGGAATTATGAAAAAGATTTAGAGATTATGATAAAGAAATATGGAGAGAAGGATGTAAAAGTTGGAAAAAGTTATAATTCAATAACAAAAACAGAAAATAAAAGAGGAAACTATTTAAGAGCAGAAAAATTTTGTTTTAAGAGTTTAGAAATCTTTGAAAAAACCTTGTTAGCAAATGATCCAAATATTGGTAAAATTTATGGTGATTTGGGAATAGCATATCATGGCCAAGGTAAATATGATAAAGCTATTGAATATCATAATAAAAATTTAGTAATCCTTTTATCCTTCTTAAATCCTCCAATTCCTGAAAGTTATAATAATTTGATAAGTGAAAGTTTAGTAATCCTTTCACTATCCTCACTAAATCCTCTAATTCCTGAAAGTTATAATAATTTGGGAAATGTATATTATGACAAAGGTGATTATGATAAAGCTATTAAATGTTATGAAAATAGTTTAACAAATAGTAAAAACCTCTTAAAAACTAAAAATACCTTAGAAACTAAGGAAGATCTCTCAATTTTTGCAGATGCTATGATCAGTCATAATTGTTTGGGACGTGCATATGATCAAAAAGGTAACCATGATAAAGCTATTGAATATATTACCCAGAATGTAAACCTCTTTGTCAAATTACCAAAAAATCATTCATTTATTGCTCAGACTTATACTATTTTGGGAAAAATATATCATCACCAAGGTAATTCTGATAAAGCTATTGAATATCTTACAAAGGGAACTATTGTAAAAAATAATCCACTTATTGCTGAAAGTTATAATATTTTGGGAGATATATATTGCAGCAAAGATGATTATGATAAAGCTATTGAATATTATAAAAAATGTTTAGAAATCCTAAAAACCTCACCAAAAAATTCTCAAAATATTACTATAAGTTGTTGTTTTAATTTGGCAAAAGTATATAAATTAATAGGTGAATATAGTAATAATAAAGCAAAAAAATGTTTTACAATAAAAACTTTCGAAAAATATAAAGGAGAAGAATATTCTATAACAACTTTCAAAACATATTGTAATAATAAAGCAAAAGAATATTCTAATCAAGCTCTCTTAACATATGTTAATGATAATAACCATATAAAACAAGAGTGTAATTTGCTTTAACACAACTTGATTTGATAAACAGTTTTTAAACGATTTCCTTATTTTATAAGATTGTTTTTATTTTTCTCCTCAAGCTTCCCCAATTTATATTTACTAAAAAAAAGTATATATGATCTATTTGCAAAAGACAAAATAATTCCTGCTCCATTGAATACCCAAAATAATGTTTTAGAAAAAAATTTATTTCCACTTATATACCCTATAATCAAAAAAATAGAAATCGATAAATTAGAAACTGATATAGATATTTTTATACCTACAATAATCTTTTTTTCTAAACAATATCTTTGAAACATCTTTTGTTTAATAGACAACAAAAACTCATCATTTAAATTAACAAATTTTTCAATATCTTCATCCTTTTCAATTATCCAATGACTCATTTTATGATATTTAATCAGCTCTCTAATTCCATTCACAGTATCATACCCATCTTTTATAAAAGAAAAACAAGCAGCACTCTTACCAAAAATATTAATAACAATCTTTTGATTTTTAAATAAAATAGAGAGCCAATGAAATAAAAAAGTTGATAGATCTTTAATTAAAATTATGAATTTATATATGCTTTTTTCAACTTTTTCTTCTAATGAATAATTTTGAAATTTATTGGAAAATTCTAAAATTTCAAAGCCTAAAAAAATTAATCGAAAAATGCTGCTACACTTTCTTAAAATACCAACAAAATCTAAAGAATTTACAATAATCTTTACCTGCTTTCCTGATAAACTAGAAAAGATATAAGGATAAAAAAGTAATTGATATCCAATTTTTTCTATATATTTTAATGTTTTAAAAAAAATTTTAGTTATAACGGAAATCTTATATCTAAAACCTTCTTGAATAAAATTTTTTTTATATAAAAAGTATCTTTCATTATTAATAAGAAGAGTAGCTGTCATCTATTTTAAAACTATCTTTTTTTTCATTCCTCTTATAAAACTTTCTGCTTCCATCTTTTTCTTTCCCTCTAATTGCAAAGAGATAATTTTTAATCCATCTTTTTTACATGCAACGATAAAAGAATCTTTTTCAAATTGTAATATTTTAGATGGAATATCAGATATTCCTTCCAAAACTTGAGCATTTAAAATTTTTAATATAAATTTTTTTTTATTTATCTCCACAATAGTTCTAGCACCTGGTTTCGGAGAAAAAGCTTTAATCTTATTATATATATTTAAAGCATCATCATTCCAATTAATAAAAAACTCATTTTTTTTTATTGATGGAGCATAAGTAGCTTTACTATTATCTTGAGTTATTTTTTTTACATTTTTATTTTTATACATCTCTAAAACCTCTAAAAGCATAGGTTTTGCAATATCTAAAAGAGCTTTTTCCAACAATCCAAAATCCATTCCTTCTTCTATTAAAATCTTTTTTTGCAAAATAATATCTCCAGTATCTAACTCTTCAACCATCTTTATAATGGTAACACCTGTTTTTTTTTCTCCATTTAAAAGAACTCTTTGAATAGGAGCTGCTCCTCTATATAATGGTAGAAGACTAGCATGAACATTAATACAATCTAAACTAGGAACATCTAAAAGTTTTTTTTTAAAAATTTTCCCATAAGCTACCACCAAAAAAAGGTCCGCATTATAACTCTTAATTTCATTTATAAATTCATCTGATGATATATTTTTTGGTTGATAAATCTTTAAAGAATATTTCTCTGCTACTTTTTTTACCTCTGTCTCACCCTTTTTTCCTTGTTGGGTAACAACAGCTAATATGTTAACATTTTTTTCTAACAAAAAACTTAAAATCTCTTTAGCAAAAAAAGGAGTCCCAAAAAATATAATTTTCATTTTTTACCATTAATTCCCATGATACCTCTTTTAGAATTTCTACAAAAATCTACCCAATGCTTAACTTCTGGAATTGGTTCTATCTCCTTTTCAATTTTTTCTAAAGCTTTTTCTAAAGTCAAATTTTTTCTAAAGGTAATTTTAAAAATTTGACAAAGTTTATTTCTAATAGAAAGAGGAAACCCATTCCTCTGCAACCCTATAATATTTATCCCACCAAATTTAAAAGGATCGCCTCCACCTATAGAATAGGGAGGTATATCATAAACCACTCTACTAAACCCTCCAACCATTGCATAAGCTCCAACTCTAACAAATTGATGAACAGGTGTCATCCCTCCTATAATAGCAAAATCTTCTATCTCCACATGTCCTGCTAACATAGAACTATTAGCCATAACCACTCTCTTTCCTAATTTACAATTATGAGCTACATGGCAATAAGCCATTATCAAACAATCATCTCCTATTTCAACAACAGAACTCTCTTGACAAGAAGCATTTATAGTAGCAAATTCTCTAATATCACAATTTTTACCTATTTTAACATAAGTTTTCTCTCCTTGATATTTCAGATCTTGAGGTTTTGTTCCTATTACTGCTCCAGGCCAAATAGTACTATTCTCTCCAATATTAACATTTCCATTTACGTAAGCATGAGATTTAATCACAACATTATCTTTTAACACTGCTCCTTTTTTTACAACAGCAAAGGGTTCAATAGAAACCCCTTTTCCTAAATAAACTCCCTCTTCAACAAAAGCATATTTATTTATATCCATCCGAAAGCCATTTTTTTAAAGTTGATTTTTTTCTATTAATACAAAACTAAGTTCTGCTTCTACTGCAATCTCTTTTCCTACTGTAGCCTTAGCTTTTATCTTCCCACCTTTTTTACTACTATGCAAAGTTTGCACATGAAGCATCAGAACATCACCAGGAAAAACTGGTTTTCTAAATTTAGCATTAGATATATTCATAAGAAGAGCTATCTTTGAAACCTTCTCTTTTTTATATACTAAAACTCCTCCTGTCTGTGCCAAAGCCTCTAATATTAAAACTCCTGGCATAATGGGTGCATTAGGAAAATGCCCTAAAAAAAACTCCTCATTAATGGTGACATTTTTTTGTCCTATGATTTTCCCATTTTCAAGATCTAAAAAAACAATCTTATCAACCAGCAAAAAGGGATATCGATGAGGAAGAATTTCTTTGATCTGCTTTACATCCATAACTAAATTCATTAATTCTCCTTAAGTTCTTTTTCTATTTTTTTAGCAAAAGAGATATTTGAAAAATGACCGGAACGTATTGCTATAACATGGCAAAAAAGTTTTTTCCCAATTAAAGAAAAATCTCCTATTAAATCTAAAATTTTATGTCTTGCCATTTCATCTAAAAATCTTATACCATCCGGATTTAAAATTTTATCCTTTTTAATGATAACAGCATTATTTAATCCTCCTCCTTTTATTAATCCTTTTTTCAAAAGTGGTTCTATCTCTTCATATAAAGAGAATGTTCTAGCAGGAGCTATCTCCTCTTTATAAGATACAGGATCAACTACAAAAGTATAGTACTGTGATTTTAAAATTTTGGAAGAAGGATAATTTAAAAGGTAGCTTATCTTATAATTTTCTGCAGGAAGAGCAATTATATGCACCTGATCTTTTACCAAAAAAATAGGTTTTTTTATTTTTGCAATTTTTTTATTTTCTTTTTGTTCTTTTATTTGAGCTTTTTCTATTAAATCAACAAAAGCAGTAGAGCTACCATCACATGCAGGAATTTCAGCTCCATATATCTCTATTAAAATATTATCAATTTCAAAAGCATAAAAAGCAGAAAGAAGATGTTCCACTGTCAAAATACTAAACTTATCATTCCCTATAACTGTACATCTAGGAGTCTTTTTTACAGAGCTAAGATTAGCCACAATTTCAGGTTCTCCTGGTAAGTCTTTTCTCTTAAATACCATTCCCCTATTTTCATCCAAAGGTTTTAACTTAATAGAAACTGTTTCTCCTGTAAAAAGAGATACACCTTCTATTCCTACTTCTTTCCGAATAGTCTTTTGTTTATAAGAAATTTTATTTGTGATCAAAAAAGCCTCAAAAAAATAATATCATTTAATAAAAGTTAATAAAAAATACCTTTTTTCAGCAAGAAGATTTATTCTTATTTCCATAAATTTTTTTAGTTTATAAAAAAATTCTATTTATTCTTCTAAAAAAAGAGTTTATCTATCATTTATGATCAGTAAAAATATTTTTATTAAAATTTAATTTTTTTATAAAAAAAATAATAACTAAAAAAATAGAGATACAAATAATAAGTTTATCTCCGCAATACGAATATAAAGTCTTATAACTATCTAATGGGACTTCTATAAATAGAGCTTTTGATTTTTTTTCCTCATAAATATTTTTTCTAAAAGAAATTCCAAAACAATCAACTCCTCCTGTTACACCTGTAGCACAAGCTCTGATTATTGGAACACCATTTTCTACAGCTCTAATCCTTCCATGTTCAAAATGTTGCCTAGACAATTTTGAGTTAGGAAACCATCCATCATTAGCAATATTTATAAAAAGATCAGCTCCCCTTTTTCTTTTTTGTCTCATAAAATCTGAATATGTTTCCTCAGAACATATAGATATGCTTAATGGCACCCTACCATACAAAACCTTATCAATCTGTCCTGGAGTAAAACAGCCAGATATTCCATATCTACTTGCAAATTTTCTACACCAATTAAATGGAAAATATTCCACTATTGGAATTAAAATCTGTTTCTCATATCTTAAAATTTTTTTATCAAAAGGAAAAAAATAAAATGCAGCATTATAACTTTCATTTTTTATAATATCTTTATCATCTAAGCCTATAATAACTTCGCTTTTAAAATAATTAGAAATAGCTTGTACCCAATAAGAATTTGCTATCTTCCAATGCTTTCCTATTTTTTCTGATAAAGGTTTTTCAAGAGGAGGAAGAAAAGAGGTATCTATCATTCCAAAAACTTTTTCCCAAATTTTTAAAAAATCTTTAAATAGATAAAAAGATTGAAAAGCTCCAAAAGGAAGAGCTGCTTCTGGCATAACTATAATATCTATTTTTTTTTGTTTTCTTTTTTTTAAAAAATTTAAAATCCTTTCCCATTGATCTAATGGATGAATAAACTCTTTATATCTATAAGCAAAAATCTCTTTTTCTGATGGATATAATCCTGTTTGAATCAAAACAACGTTTAATGTTTTTTTCTTATCATTAATTTTTTGAAGATTTTGATTTAAAAATCCAAAAACAAAAGGAAAAATAATTATTAATATTAAAACAAATATTTTTTTTACTTTTATCTTATCGATAAAAAAAATTTTTAATGTTAATAAATTAGTAAAAAAAACAAAAAAGGAGAGACCATATATTCCAAATAAAGAAGCTAATTGCAAAGAATAATTGCTATATGATAAAGCCATACCTATTGGATTCCATGAAAATCCACTTAAAACAAAAATCCGTATCCATTCAAAAATAACAAATAAAGAAGAGAGACATAAAATTTTTAAAAGAGAAAGATTTTTTATAAATTTAGAAACAATAGCAAATTGTAAAGCAGTTCCTGCTAAAATCATTGCATATATTATTAAGAATAGATAACCAACATAATTTAAAGAGGTCATCCAAGAAAAATTAACTGCCTGAACTGAAAAAAACCAAAGAAAAGCTATAATAAATCTTTTTTTTTCTTTAAATAAAAAAAGAGTTTTAAAAAAAAGTGCATATCCTAAAAAAGAAGAAAAAAAACCTAACCATCTAATCCATACAGGTTGACCAAAAGCTACAATAATAAAACTAAATACCAAAAAAATGGTTTTTTTCATTTTTTCCCAATAACAGAAGAAGAAAGCTCCATTTTTTTGTCTTTCTTTTTCTCTTTACCATAAACAAATATATAAAAAAGACCTCCTAAAACAGCTATATTTCTTAAAAAAACAATCATATGATTTTCCCATTTATCATTATTCATCATCCAAAAAGGATTATAAATAAAATTTGTAAAAAATAGAGTTATAGATAAAATAAATGCTGCTAATCTAATCTTTTTACCAAAAAATAAAAATATTCCAGATATAGATTCAAAAAAAATTATTAAAAGTAAAAAAGCTCCTACCCATTCCATAAAAAAAGAGATTGTTCTTTGCATAAAAGCATTATTAAAAAAACTTAACCAATCTCCAAATGCAGCTAAAAGAATTCTTTCACTCTCTTCCCAATTCAATATTCTATTTATTGATAACATAATAAAAACTAAAGCAAGAGAGATCCTACCAAAAAACAAAAAAAATCTTTCCCATTTTTTCATATCTAACCTTTTTTTCTTTATAATAAAATGATAAATCAAGCTCAAGATTTTAATCAAAATTCATTTAATTAAAAAACTTTAAAATCCTTAATTTGTAATTGAATACTTGATTTATTTAAAAAAGTATTTATCTGAGGTATAAATGCTATCTTCAATTTAACATCTTTTTTTATAAGCAGATGTCTCCTATAACCCATCCCAAAACCTATACCTTCTAAGCTTCTATCATTTTGAACTAAATAAAATTTTAAATGGATCTTTCCTACTATTTTTGGTTTCCAACTTTGATAAGCATCGCAATACAATATAGGAGGAGGGTTCTCAGTTCCAAATGGTTCTAAAAGCTTTACTGATTCCATAAAATCGAAAGTTAAATCTTTAAAATTAATAGCTGCATCTAAATATAATTTAGAAATCACATCTCTATCTTTCAAAACTCTATTAGCATAAGATATAAAAAACTTTTTTAACTTAGGTATATTTTCTTCTAAAATGGTAAGCCCAGCAGCATAATCATGTCCTCCAAAATTAATGATTAAATCCTCCTTTTTTTTTAACACTGACAAAATAGGAAATTCAGGAATAGTTCTTAAAGATCCTTTACCTATGTTTCTTTCAATAGCTATCAACATGGTAGGACGATTATATTGTTTTGCAATCCTTGCAGTAATAATAGGAATTATACCTGGATGCCATTTATTTGAACAAAGAACTATAGCTTTATTCTCTAAAATCTTAGGATTTTTTTTAATATAAATATCTATATCTTCAGATGCTAATCGCTCAATCTTTTGTCTTTTTATATTATATAAATCCAACTCCTCTGCTAAAGAGGAAGCTGTTTGTTCATCTCTTACTAAAAGCAACTTCACTCCTTTTGAAGGATCAGCTATTCTTCCTAAGCTATTTAATCTAGGAGCTACTTTAGCTGCAATATCAATAGGTGTTAAATCATTTTTTGATATTTCACATATATGAAAAAGTTTTAAAAGTCCTATCCTCTGCGTTTTTTTTAGCTGTTCAATACCATATCTTATAAAAATACGATTCTCACCTAAAAGGACTCCCATATCAGCAATTGTTCCTAATGCCACCAGATCTAAATAAAGTTTTAAATCTATTTTACTTTTGTTAATCTGTTTTTTTTTAATGAGATAATCAGTAATTGCATGAGCTAATTTAAAAGCAACTCCCACTCCTGTTATATCTCTATTAGGATAGGTATTATTTAACAACTTAGGATTTAAAGTAGCAATACAATTAGGTATTTTAGAAATCGGCTCATGATGATCCGTAACTATTACATCTACCTTATTCTTTATAGCATATTCTATCTCATCTGCTGATGTTATTCCACAGTCAACAGTTATTATAAGAGAACATCTTTTTTTTAATGCATATTTCAAAACTTCTTTCATCACATTTTTTCTTTGCATATTGGCATTAGGTATAAAATAAAATACATCAGCATTTATATAAGCTAAAAACTCGCTTAAAAGAGCTGTTGCTGTCATACCATCAACATCATTATCTCCATAAATAAGTATACCTTCTTTATTTTTTATAGCATGGATAATTCTTTCTACTGCCTTATCCATATCTTTAAAAAGATAGGGATCATATAAATTTGGAAGTTTTGCATAAAGATGATCATGAATATCTTCTAAAGAATTAAATCCCCTAGATATTAATATCTGAGCAGTAACTGGATGTATATTAAATTCATCAATAATTTTTTTTAAAAAAACAGGATCATTTTTTGGATACATCCAAAGAATTTCTTGCTCTTTTTCATAAGATTTTTTTATCATTGTTTCCTTATTGTTTTTTAAAATCTTAACAAGAAATCACTTTAATTTTCTATTTTTTATTAAAAATTTTAAAAATGAACAACTTAATCTTCATTAACTAGAAATTCTTTTTCTCTTTTTTGAAAAAATAACATCATAGGTGATGCTATAAACAATGAAGACAGAGTACCATAAATCACTCCCAAAATCATAATAAGAGAAAATCCGAAGATAGCCTTCCCACCTATTAATGCTAATGTTAAGACCACTAAAAGTGTAGTAACAGAAGTTATAGATGTTCTAGAAAGAGTTATATTTAAAGCATGATTTATAATATCTCTATAGGGAGATCTTCTCATTATTTTCATATCTTCTCTTATTCTATCAAAAATAATAATAGTATCATTTAAAGAATATCCTATGATAGTCATCATAGCTGCAATTGAAGTTAGGTCTATTTGAATATTAACTCCAAAAAAATGAAGGATAGAAATAGAAGCTAATGTTATCAAAACATCATGTATTAGACATATCATAGCACTTATAGCAAATTTAAATTCAAAACGAAATGTTAGATATATAAGAATAGCAAAAATAGCTAATGTAAGAGCTATAATTGCATTATTTCTCATAGTATCAGACATCTGTCCACTCATCGAAGTCCATGATTGATCTAAATTTTTTAATTCTTTAGGAGATATATTTATTCCTGCTTTATTTATTGCTTTTACAATCCAACTTATTCTAGGATTATTTTCAAAAGGATATTCTATATTATCCTTTTTAATCTCCAATGGAAGATTATAAAAAGGTTTTCCTTTTAATTCCATCGACCTACCAATTAAAATTCTTAGATTTCTTTCAGAATTTAACTCTTGAATTTGAAAATCTTTAACAGAAGCTCCGTTTGCCAAAAGTGCTTTTTTAACTAATTCTTTATAATTTTTATTTTGCATCTCTTCTAACTGAACATCTAAAGAAAATCCTCCAGTAAAATCCATAGACAAAAGAGATTTTTTCACTGTTAAGCTACCAATTAAAATAATAAAAATAGAAATAATAATAACAATTTTAGAGTTTTTTAAAAAATCAAAGTTAGTTGATTTTATCAAATTCATCATATTCAATTTTTTATCTGGATTTTTCCAAATCCATCTAGTAAAAAAATATTTTGTTAAAAAAAGAGCGGAAAACATAGAAGCAACAATTCCTATTATTAAAGTTAAAGCAAAACCTTTTATAGGACCCGAATCAAAATGTAATAAAATTAAAGCTGCTATTATTGTAGTAACATTTGAATCTAAGATAGCGCTATATGCTTTTTTATATCCTGATAAAACCGCAGATATTATTTTACCAGACATTGAAAACTCTTCTTTGATCCTTTCAAATATAAGAACATTAGCATCTACTGCCATACCAATACTTAAAATAACTCCAGCAATGCTTGCTAAAGTTAAAGTAGCTTGTATATTTTGTAATACTGCCCATATTATTAAGAGATTTAAAATCAGACAAAAAGAAGCAACAACTCCTGAAAATTTATAATAACTAATAATTGCAATTATTATTATCATAAGAGCCAAAATTGTAGCAACAATACCTCTTGTTCTTTCACTTTTACCTAAATCTGGGCTTATATTTTTTTCAGATAATATATAAGGGGTAAATGTCATAGACCCAGCTTTTAAATCAGCAGTAAGTTTATTTATCTCTCTTGCAGTAAAAGACCCAGTAATTACAGCACTATTGCTAAGAGGAGATTCCAAAGCAGGAGCACTTATAACACTGTCATTTAAAATGACAGCCATTCGCCATCCTCTTTTATTAGAAAAATTTTTTAAATCATTTTTCAAAACACTCTCTTTTGAATAAAAAGAGGTCCAAGCATACAAAGATTTTCTAGAAGGTCCTTTAATTTCAAAACTTAAAAAATTTCCTTTAGAAGGATCATAGGAAGCTCTTATATTTTTCAAATTTGTTCCCTCTAAAGAATAGTTATTAAAAACAATTATTAAAGGATTAATCTGTTGTTCCCATTTTTTATAATTTTGATCTCTAAAGATAGCTATCTTAGAAAAAGTAGAATCTAATTCACTACTTACTTTTTGATCTTTTAAAGCTAATCTCAACCCATTATCATATAAAATCTTTCCAGCAGTTGTTAAAGGATTAGCAGATTGAATATCTAAACTATCTCCATATAGATGTCTTCTTGCTATAGCATTAATTCCATCTATATCCTTTTTATTTGTAATAATAGCTTCATTCCAAACTTCTTGTAGAAACTGATCTACATGTTCTTTAAGATAAGGGTTATTAGAAAATTTTTCATTAACCACATGAAAATACATAGAAGATGCTTTTACAAGTTCTGCAGCAGATATATTTTGAGCTCCAGGAAAATCTAAAGTGATATAGGAATCTATTGTTCTTATTTTAACATCTGATACCCCCATCTTATTAACACGAGAAAAAAGCTCATCCTTTCCCTGTTTTAAAGAAGCTTCATCTTTAACAATCTTATTATTTTGATCTCTAAGTTCTAATTGTACTGTTTTTCCTCCTGAAAGATCTAATCCCCAATGTAATATTTTTCTTTCATCTCCTCTAAAATATTTTTTAAAACTCAAATTGAAATTATTTAAAAAAATATTTTTTGTTGGTGGAGGAGAATCATATCTACCATATAAGCTATCACTTGTTTTAGCCATCAAATATTCATCTTTCCATTTTAAGAGATCTTCATGCATAGAAGTTTCAATTTTATTTATCGTCAAAATTCTTTTTTCTAAATCAGAAAATTCCAACATTGCAAATTTTTTTGATCCCAACACATAAAAATCTTCTCTTGTAGCTTTTAAAATAGTTTGATAATAATCATCCTTTTCAAAAATATAATCTTCTTGAAATTCAGAAGGAAGAGATAAAAAACTACCTGGATATCCTATATAGCCATGCTCTTTTAAAATATTTTTTAAATCTTTAAAATCCTCAACAAATGTTAAAGCATTTTTAGAATCAGGAGCATTTATATATTTTTGTTGAATCCTATCTAATCCTTTAGCTATCACGTAAATAGAATTAGCTTTTAATCCTAATGGAACAGTCTTAGTATGGATAAGTGGAGAAAAAATAACAAAGCAAAGCTTTTTTTTATGTGGAGGAAGAAGAAGATAAGATTGATAATCATAAATAGGATAATTTTGTAATAAAAGTTCTTCGTTAGCAGGATGAAATTTATTTTCTATTATTCTTTTTATCTGATCTTTTTGAATTTTAGCTATATCTTTTAATTTTAAAATTAAAAAACTTTTTAAATTTGGAAGGGTATTAATATTTATAACAAATTCATTTTTTAAAAAAGATATCTTTTCATCAGTTTTATTATTTATCTTTGCTATCTCATTTATAATTATTTGATCAAATTTTTCTTTTAAAAAAGGAGAGGTATTTTCTTTAAAATCTAAAACATCTTCATGCAATTTTAAAAAGATCTTATCCTTTTCCCAGTCTATTTCAATTTTCTTTATTATCGGATTCTTTATTCCTAAATCTATGAAAGATGTTTTCTTAGGATCCTGTTTTTGTAAATTAATATATAAAAATTCATAATTAAAAGGAGTAGATCCACTAGAAAATTTATTAATATATTTTCTTAAAATATTTTCTGCTTTTATTAAAACAATCTCTTTTTTTTCTAAAATATTTAAAGCTTCTTTCTGTTTTATCTCTTTTTTTTCTAATTTTAAATTATCTCTTGCATCTGAAAATAATTTTATCAAATCAGAAATAAGCTCTTTGCCTTTAGAAAAAGAGGTTCTAGTAAAAGAAGAAAAATATCTATCAGTAATAGGAGACATCTCTCCAAAGATTTCCACATACCTTAAAATTTCATTAGCTAAAATTTGCACTATATAAAAAGATTCTTTACTACCTCTATTTTCTAAAGCTTTTAAAACTTTATTAGAGGTATCGCTAACACCTCCTAAGCATACCCCTATTTCTGCGACTCTATCAAAAACAAATTTGCGGTATAAAGAAGATGGAATATTTTTATCCGACTTATAAGAAAATTTAAAAAATTTATTAACATTTTTTTCATCGAAATGGATAGGTATTTTCCTTTGGACAGCCACCTTCTTCGGTTCTTCTAATTGATAGGAAGAGAGGTCTAATTGAGCAGGAGCAAAAGAAATTAAAGAGCCAGCACGAGGTAAAAATTTTTTAAATTTATCAGCTCCCTCTTTAGAAGAAAATTCTACTATAAATTGATCCGGAATATTTTCTAAATCTATCTTTATAGATTTAATAGATACTTTTAAAAGCTTTGCAAAAGATCTTATCCACTCTTCAGATTCTTTTTCTAAAAAATTAACTCTTTTAACAATATCTGTCGCTATCTTTTCTGCTTTTTTTTCATCTATCTCTTTTTTTAAAGGTTTAGAATAATAAAATACTGTAGGAAGGATATTATATATTGTTAATGCAACAACTGCAATAACAACAAATAGCTTCCATCTTTTTTGTTTTTTCATTTTATCTTTTATTATTTATGTTTCATAATACTTAAAAAGAAATGATTATGTCTAGATAAAAGCTTGTTATTAAAAAATTCTTTAACAAAAAAGAAGTGATTTGCCAATATTTAAAATTAAAAAGGAAAAATGAATCCAGTTAATAATCCTCATCACGTTTTAGAACGATTGAGGGAAAAATAGTCATATTTAGAAGCAGAAGATATAAATCCTTAAACAGAAGATTTTTCTTCTGCAGAAGGAGAGAACATTAAAAAAAAATGCCACAATTTTGTTACATTTGCTGGCAAATAGTCTTGACATACTCCAACGACTAAAGTCAGTTGGATTCTGGATTCAAACAATATTCGCCTGAAGAATCAGGTCTTACAATATCTAGCCCAAGAGAAGATGCCCCTT
>LJUH01000036.1 GCA_001303765.1 Chlamydiae bacterium SM23_39 | reverse complement strand
ATTTTTTCTTTAAATTATCTCATGCTCTGACTGATAAATATGATTATCTCTTTTTAGAAGATCTTAATCTAAAAGCTATGCAAAAACTATGGGGAAGAAAAATACATTTTCTAATAAAGTAGATAAGTTATTAAACAAAACCCCTGAAATATTTGAATTAATGGAAATATTGCAAGAAGAAGAGAAAATAATAGAAAAAATAAAAAAAAAAATAAATACGAGCGATGAAAGCAGTCAAAGTAGCGTGAGCGATAATGAAAATTTTAAAAAAGAGGTTAAAATAAAAAACGAGGAAGAATCAAATAGCTCTAGCAGTTCTACTAGCAGTTCTACTAATATGTTTTCCAATGAAGAAAAAATCGAAAAATCTAAAAATGAGATAATAGAAAAGATTAAGACAAAATATGAACAACCGCTCAGGAAGGCTTGTCGACAAAGTTTTAACAAAATTATACCAATTACAATCGAGGATAATGATGTTGATAAACAACTTGGCACTGACTTAAGTAAGATGGTTTCGGAGCATGTAGATCATAAAGAGAAAATTGATCTTTTTACGAAAAACTTTTTATTTCGAAAAAAGCAAATGAAAAAAAAGATGGAAAATATGCTTATTTTTTTAAAAGAAGTCAAAAATAATTTAAACAAAATTAATGAAACCATTATTAAAAACTTTAGTAAATTTGATAAACAAAAACATTTTAATGAAGTAAGTTTTTCTTTAAAATTTTTGGGAGGAGATTCTCATAAAAATGGTAAATCTCCTCTTTTAGTAACTTTATCCGAAAATTACGAGAATACTGATCCTTTGAAAGTCGTATATAAGCCAAGGTTAGCGAAAACAGATTATTTGATAATAGAAATGTTCAAGCAATTAAATCAACTTAAAAAAAAGAGAAGTGTTTGTATAGATTTACCAACATATAATATTTTATGCTTCGATGATTTGGATGTGAGCATTTGGGAATATATTGAAGGGGAAATACCGAAATCATTTGATAGCCAGTATATTTATAATTATATTGATTCTTATATTAATTCTTTGGAAAATAAAAATGCTGCAAAAAATCAATTAAAACGTCTAGAGAGTGTTTGTAAAAAAATAGGAGTAACAGATCTTCATTACGAAAATGTTCTTTTTGTAAAAAAGTCAAATGAATTTGTTCCTATTGATCTTGAGGTTATAATGCAAGGTGAAGAAACTTGGCTATATCCTAAAAATATTAAGAATTTAAATCTTCCTGAACTTAATGAAAAAGAAAATACTATTATAAATCAATGCAAGGAAAAACTTCAAAAGCAAAATTGTCGTTTTCTTCTTCTTTCAACAGGAAATTTTATTAGTGCATATAATTACATTTTTCTTCAAGACAAAATATTAAAAGATACTATTAAAAAATTGAATAAAATTAAAGGACAAACTCTACAAGAAAATAAAGTAAAGAAATTCTTTAAAGAAGATATGAAAAAAAGAGATGTTCCATTTTTCATATCTTCTGAAGGAATAATTTATTATCTTAGTAATAGCAAAAAAGAAAAAATATATGAGTAGAATATCTTATAACAAAAGGAGGCTTAAATGTCTATCGATCTAACAGGACTTAACAAAAATTTTGAAATACAAAGTTTTTTTGAAGAAACAAAAAAAAATATTTTAGAAAAAAAGATACCCAAAATAAAAGAAAAGGGACCTGTTTTACTAAAAGAGCATAAGATAACTTACATAACTCAAGCATTCGTTGATATAATAAAAAAAGAGTTAGAAAAAAGAACTAAAGATAAATTTCCTAATGATTCAACTTTAATTGAAATAATAATAAAAAAAAATGATTATACCAATATTTATGAAAATATAATTTCTCATTTGTCAGATCTTTAAATTTGAAATTTCTGAAATTATAAATAAATTCTTGCTTTTTTAAATTTATCTATATAATCTTTTTATATTTTCAAAAAAGGAGTTTTTTATGGCAAAAGTAATCTTTGAAAATACAAAAGAAGAATTTTCACTTCCTGATGGATCTAGCATTATTAAACCCTGCGAAAAAGTGGGAATAAATTTTGCTTGTGGATATGAGGGAATATGTGGTAGTTGTTTAATAGAAATAGTAGAAGGAATGGAAAATTTAAATAAACCAACACAAGCAGAAGAAGATTTTTTTGGAGAAATAGAAAACAAAAGACTTGCTTGTCAATGTAAAATTTTAAAAAATACTGTTAAGATAAAATTTTAAAAGGAAACATTTATGATGAAAAAAATAACAAAAACCTCTTTAATAAAAGAAATCTTTTTAAATTTCCCAGATAAGGCTCCTGAAATAGCTAAATTTTTATCCGATTCAGGAGTGGCATGTGTAAGTTGTTGTGCTTCTGCTTGGGAAACTTTAGAAGAAGGTTTAAAAAATCATGGTAAAAGTAATGAAGAAATTGAAAAAATTGTAACAGCTTTGAATAATTTAATAAAAAAATAAGATGGATTTTTTATGAAAAAAAGTGAAAGATTAAAAAAATTAGAATCAGAATTAGCTGATTTAAAGCAATGGTTAGAATTAGACCTTGTTCCTAAAAAAGAAATAAAAAAACATAAAGAAGAAATAAAAATTATAGAAAAAAAAATAAAAGAAGAGCAATCACGATTACGCATTTTAAAAGAAACTGGTGAACCTGAAGAAGTATTAAGCAGAAAAAAAATAATTGGGAAACAATCTTTTGCTGAATCACCAACAATAGCAGAGGTAGATATAAGAAGAGGAGCAGAAGAAACTGTCGAATTAGAACCTGAAAATATAGAAGAAAAAGAGAAGGGTTATAAAGAAGAAGCAACTGTGATAGAAGAATTAGAAGAAGATCCATTCTCAGATAAAAATAGATGGAAAAGAGGTATTTTAGAAGATCCCGATGCAGACATATGGTGATATAAGTCTATATTTCCATATTCCCTTTTGTAAAAAAAAATGTCCCTATTGCCATTTTTATTCTATCTATCCAACTCCACAAAATATAGATCTCTTTTTAGAGGGCATCTTAATAGAACTTAAAAGGTTAAATTTAAAAAAAAATATCACATCCATATTTTTTGGAGGAGGAACTCCCTCTTTATTAGATCCTAATCAAATAAAAATTATTTTAGATGAAATCAAATATAAAGATAATTGTGAAATAACATTAGAAGCTAATCCTGAAGATATCTCTTTAAAAAAGGTAAAAAAATTAAAAAATATTGGAATAAACAGGATAAGTATAGGAGTTCAATCTTTTGATGATGATTCTCTAAAAACTCTTCAAAGAAGACATACTTCTAAGGATACTATTCAATCAATAGAAAAAAGCTATGAAGCAGGAATAAAAAATATCTCAATAGATCTATTATATGGTATACCACATCAATCTATAAAAAGTTTTGAAAAAAGTTTAAAAATTGCATGTAACTTACCAATTACGCATATCTCTTTATATAATTTAACATTTGAAAAAAATACTTTTTTTTATAAAAAAAGGAAAATCTTAAAAAATTTTTTACCATCTGAAAAAGATGTTATAAAATTTATTAAAACATCAAAAAAAATACTTAAAACACATAACTTTCATCAATATGAAATAGCTTCATATGCAAAAAAAAATTTTCAATCAAAGCATAATATAGGATATTGGACGGCTAGGCAGTTTTTAGGATTAGGACCATCTGCTTTTAGTTATACAAAAGGAAAAAGATTTAAAAACATTTCTAATCTACTTAAATATACCAATTTATTAAAAAAATCTTTTTCTGTGATAGATTTTGAAGAAAAGTTAAAATATCCTAAAAATGTTAAAGAACTTTTAGTAATCAACTTAAGATTACTATCAGGAATAAATTTAAAAAAGTTTCAAAAAAAAATAGGTATTATTCCTAAAGAAACTTTTTGTCTCATAGAAAACTTTATAAAAGATAAATTTCTACAAAAAAAAAATAATAAAATAAAATTAACATCGAAAGGAATTTTATTTTATGATTCAATAGCTGAATTACTTATTTAGATATCAAAAAAACCATTTTTTTTTTATGAAAATATTCTTTACCATAAATCTTTTTAGAAAAACAACCTTTTTTCCAAAAAGAAATTTTTTGAGTAACAACTAATTGATTTTCTGTTTCCAACTCTTTTGCTATTGATAAAAAGGTATTATCTTTTAATACCTCTATTAAAAATTTAAAAAGTCTAAAATTTCTATAAGGTGTCTCTATAAATATCTGCGTAACCTTTTCATCACATGCTTTTTCTATCTCTTTTATCTTTCTTTTCAATTTAAATTTCTCAATTGGAAGATATCCATGAAAAAAAAATTTTTGTCCTGAAAATCCTGATAATATTAAAGCTAAAAGAATGGAAGAAGAGCCAGATATAGCTTCCACCTTAATATTATTTAAATGAGCTAAAAATATTAATTCTGATCCTGGATCAGCAATGCATGGCATTCCTATATCAGATATCAATCCCCATGTCTTTCCTTTTAAAATAGAATTTATAATATCATCATAATCCTTTGTTTTCTTATTTAAAATTTTAATTAAAAAATTATCCGTTTTTTCTGAAGACAAAAAATTTTTTAAATACCTTCTTGCATTTTTTTCATCTTCAGCTATTAAACCATCTAAACAATTTATCTTTTCCTTTAAAATTATAGGGAAATACTCTTTTTTAGAATCTCTACCTAAAAGATTGGGAAGTAAGATTAATTTACCCTGTTTCATAATCCATAAAATATTTTATTTTAGCTCTAAACAAATCTAAAAGTGCAATATAAGAATTTACATTTTTTCTAGAGATAAGATCTATTTTAAAAAGCTCTATCAAAGATTTTTTAAAAAAACTTTTTTTTAAAAAAACAGCTCTTTTATCGATATCCCAAAAATATCGGTTTTTATTTCTTTCATTTATTTCTAATCCCTTTTTAAGTTGATATCTCAAATGTCCTAATAAAGAATAAAAAAATGTAGAATCTACATATTCCTTTTCCAATTCAACATTAAAAGGATCTTCTTTCCATATTATCTCTTCAGCTATTTTCCAAAAAAAATTTACTCTCATATTAGAACAAACATTTAAAATATCTTCTTTATCAATAACATTTTTTTCTCCTACATAAGAAATAACTTTTTCCATCTCTTTTTCTACAGAAGATAACACTAAATTTGTTTTTTTAAAAATCTCATCTATAGCATCTTTTAATATCATTTTCTTATTTTGAGCTGCTTTTTCTCTTATAAAAAAGTATAATCTATTCTCCTTATCCTTTTTTGTCTCCTCAGAGAGATCTACTACAACTCCCCTTTTTGTTACTTCTGTTAAAATTGTTAAAAGAGTTTTTTTTTCTTTAGCACCCAAAAGTAAAAAGAGTTCATCTTTTATATCTTTTAAATAAAAAAGTATCTCTTTAAGAGCATTTTTTTTATAAAGATCTATTTTATCAAAAATACATATATTGGTTTTTCCTAATAAAGAGGGAGTATTAAAAGAATAAAATATCTCTTTGATAGGCGTAGGGAAAGAAAATTTTAATAAAGAAAAATTGTTAGCTTCAGGAAAATATTTTATAATATCTTCCATCATTTTAATTCTTTCAAAATCTTCCTCCATTACAATCAAATACAAATAAGCAAGGTTGGGAAAATAAGATTGAAGGTATTTTTTTAAAGAAAAAAAATTTTGATATAACATTTTTTATTGATAGCATAACAATTTTCTGTTTTTATTAAAGTTAAAATATTTAAGGAGAAAAAAATGTTTAAAAAATTTTTAAAATCCAAAAAGAAAAAAAAAGAAGCTAAAAAAAAGATTGCACCTAAAAAAAAAGTTGTAAAAAAAATTTCTTCTAAAAAAATAGAAAAAAAAATTTTAACAGCTGAAGGATGGAGAAGAAAAAATCTTTTATTATTTTAACATTTTTTGATATTCTTTTTTTAAAAAAGGTATTACATGTTCAATATTGATTTAAAAGGAAAAAAAGCATTTATTGCAGGGATAGGAGATGATCAAGGATATGGATGGGCTATCGCTAAGATGTTATATTCAGCAGGAGCTAAAATTTTAATTGGTACATGGGTTCCTATATTTAATATTTTTAAAAAATCTTGGGAAGCAGGAAAATTTGATCAATCTAGAAAGCTTTTATCTGGAAAATTATTTAACTATGAAAAACTATATCCTATGGATGCATCTTTTGATACTTTAAAAGATATTCCCCCAGAAATTTTAGAAAATAAAAGATACAAAGAATTCTCCAACTATAGTATTGAAGAGCTTTCAAAAGAGATAGAAAAAGATTTTGGTAAAATAGATATAATAGTCCACTCTTTAGCTAATGCTCCTGAAGTAAAAAATAAACTCTTAGATACATCTAGAAATGGATATTTATCTGCTATAAGTTCTTCTGCATATTCTTTTATCAGCCTTATTAAATATTTTGGTCCCATATTAGGAAATGGATCAGCTTTAGCTCTTACCTATACAGCATCAACAAAAGCTGTTCCTGGTTATGGAGGAGGCATGAGTTCAGCAAAAGCAGCTTTAGAAAGTGATATTAGAACATTAGCTTGGGAAGCAGGAAGGAAATGGAATATAAAAATAAATTGTATATCAGCAGGCCCTTTAAAAAGTAGAGCAGCTAAAGCTATTGGCATGATAGATTACATGATAGAATATTCCAAAAAAAATGCTCCTTTAAAAAAAGATCTTCAAGCTGAGGAGATAGCTAAAAGCTCCTTATTTTTATTATCTGATCTAAGTTCAGCTATTACCGGACAAACAATATTTGTAGATAATGGGCTAAACATAATGGGATTAGCAATGGATAGCAAATCGTTAGAAGATTATCCTTCCTAAAAATTTTTATAGCTTTTTTTAATGCTAAAATAATTCCATCATTTTTAGCGGGAGGAGCTATGATATCTGCTTTTTTTAATAAATGATAAGAAGAACCTTTCATAGCTATTTTAACATTTGCAAAATTATACATAGATAGATCATTAGTATCATTTCCTGCTGCTATAACAAAAGATTTACCATACAAATCCAAAATTTTAGATATAGCTGATCCCTTATTAACCTCTTTTTTTGTCACAAGAAGAAGACAATATCCTTTATTAAAAGAATCTCTTACCAAAGAAGTTTCTACTTCAAGATTTTTAATTTTATTAAATAATTTTTTGAGTTCCTGCTTTTTCCCAATACATTTAATTAAAGGATAATAATCCAAAACAAAATCATCTACAGAGTGACAATTGCTATAATGATAAATAAAACTCGATAAACATTTTTTTTGTTTATTATGAACATAACAAACTTCATCAGCACCCCAAACCATTGTAATAATTTCAAACTTATCTGCTTCCTCAACTACCTTATAAATAGTATCTTTCATTAAAAATCTTTCAAATAACTTTTCTTTTTTTGGCATATGCCAAGCAGTAGCTCCATTATGGGATGAAAAAAAGTAAGGAAAATTAATCTTTTCTATCATACCATATGATGAACTATATGATCTACCTGTTATTATAAATATATTCCAGCCTTTTTTCTTCAACAAACTTAAATAAGATATGACTTTATCAGGTATTTTATCTTTTTCTACAGTTAAAGTGCCGTCTATGTCTAAAACTATCCAACCTTTCATAAATTTAAAAACCAAATTTTATCACTATTAGACAAAAAAATAAAATAAATATATTCTTAAAAAAAATATATGTTAAAAAAATATCTTTTTGTATTTTTTGGTTTATCTATCTCATTATTTGGGAAAACAACAACTTTTATTCCAAATGAAAATGGAGAACTTATAACAAAAAATGAAACCAATAAATTTGATCTCGAAAACAATTTTCAAGAAAAATTCCCAAAACCTGATTTTCAAAAAGCTTTTTTAAAAATGGTATTATCTCTTATTTTCATCATCTTTTTTGCTTGCATCACCTTTTGGGTTTTTAAAAGAATATCTAAAGCAAAGATGTCTCAAGCAAACAATTTAAAAACCATAAAAATATTAGAAAAAAGAATTTTAAGCCCAAAAACTATTTTATATTTAGCAGAATATGAAGGAACAAAAATTTTAATTTCAGAATCTCATTTAGATGTAAAAATGAAAATTACAAATCAAAAAACTTTTCAAAAAACTACATAATTTATCAATCACAAATTTTACATTAAAATATCCGATATAAAAAATATTTTAATATATTTTAATATATGTTACTAAAAAATTAAAATAACAAAATTTTTTAAATCTAAAAAATGATAAAAGATATTAGTTTCATCAATTCAGAAGATGTCCCTAAAAAAGAGATAGATGAACTATTTCAAGAATTAAAAAGTAACAAAAATGGTCTATCCTCTTCTGAAGCAAAAAACAGATTACAACAACTAGGACCAAACAAAATAGAAGAAAAGAAAAAATCAATATTTCTAACTTTTCTAAAATATTTTTGGGGGCCCATACCCTGGATGATAGAAATAGCAGCTATCTTATCTATAATATTACATCACTGGCCTGATTTTTTTATTATATTAACCCTTCTTTTAATCAATGGTATTGTAGATTTTTGGGAAGAATTTCAAGCAGGAAATGCAATAAAAGCTCTTAAACAAAAATTAGCTTTAAAAGCTATAGTTAAAAGAGATGGAAAATGGATAGAAATAGATTCTTCTCAAATAGTTCTAGGCGATATTATACTTATCAAACTTGGAAACATTATTCCAGCAGATGCAAAACTTATTGAAGGTGAATATTTAACTATTGATCAATCCAGTTTAACTGGTGAATCTCTACCTGTAACAAAAAAAATAAAAGATGTTGTTTATTCAGGATCCATTGCAAAACAAGGTGAGATGTTAGCTTTAGTAACTTCAACAGGAAAAAACACTTTTTTTGGAAAAACCACAAAACTTGTTGAAAAAGCTCAACCTAAATCTCATTTTCAAAAAGCAATCCTTCAAATTGGTGATTATCTAATATATATCAGTTTAACACTTGCATTTTTATTAATAACAATCCAGTCAATAAAAGGAGATCCTTTCCTTGAATTAACTCAGTTTGTCTTAATTCTTATCGTAGCTTCTATACCTGTAGCTATGCCTGCTGTTTTATCAGTAACAATGGCTCTTGGAGCTTTAAAACTAGCTAAAATGAAAGCAGTAGTTACAAAATTAGAATCTATAGAAGAGATGGCTGGCATAGATATACTATGCTGCGATAAAACAGGAACTTTAACTCAAAACAAATTAATACTAAAAGATCCCATAATTTTTAAAGATGATAAAGATAAAATAATTCTTTATGGAGCATTAGCTTCTAAAATTGAAGGAAAAGATCCAATTGATTTAGCAGTGATTAATGGATTAAAAGATAAAAAAGAATTAAATAAATATACACAAATAAAATTTTTTCCTTTTGATCCTATAAATAAAAAAACAGAAGCTACTATTAAAGATGAAAAAGGAAATATCTTTTATGTAAGCAAAGGAGCTCCTCAAGTAATACTTTCACTATGCAATCCTGATTCCAATTTTGAAAATCTTGTTAAAAAAGAAATTAATAATTTAGGGAAAAAAGGACATAGAACATTAGGTGTAGCTTATAGCATTGATGGCAAAAAATGGAATTTTCAAGGATTATTACCTTTATCTGATCCTTTAAGAGAGGATTCTATTCCCACAATTGCTAAAGCAAAGGAACATGGGATTAAAATTAAAATGCTTACAGGAGATAATATTGCTATTGCAAATGAAATTGCAAGCGAATTAAAAATAGGAAATAATATTAATATTTTAAACAAAAATAATATAGAAGAAAAAATAGAAAAAAGTGATGGTTTCGCTCAAATCTTCCCAGAGCATAAATATTTTATTGTTAAAGCATTACAAAAGCTTAAGCATATTGTTGGAATGACAGGAGATGGAGTCAATGATGCTCCAGCTTTAAAACAAGCTGATGTAGGAATAGCCGTAAGTAATGCAACAGATGCTGCTAGAACTGCTTCAGATCTAGTTTTATTAGCTCCTGGTCTTTCTATAATAATAAAAGCTATAGAAGAAGCTAGAATGATATTTGAAAGGATGAATAGTTATGCTATTTATAGGATCACAGAAACGGTAAGAATAATGTTTTTTATCTTTTTCTCTATTCTTGTTTTCAATTTTTACCCAGTAACAGCTATTATGATAGTTCTACTTGCTCTATTAAATGACATTCCAATAATGACAATAGTTTTTGATAATGCATTATTATCTAAAACTCCAGTTGAATGGAAGATGAAAAGGGTTATTTCAATATCCACTTTATTAGGAATAACAGGCTTAATTGCTACTTTTCTTCTTTTAGTAATAGCTAGAGATTTTTTACTTTTAGATATAAAAAGTATTCAATCATTAATCTTTTTAAAACTATCTATAGCAGGACATCTTTCTCTTTTTATAGCAAGAACAAAAAATACTTTTTTTTCAAAACCCCATCCATCTTTAATCTTATTTTCTGCAATACTAGCAACTCAATGTTTAGCAGCATTAATTGTTGGTTTTGGAATATTTGTTGCTCCATTAGAATGGAAGTACATTGGTTTTACATGGGCATATGCTCTAATCTGGTTTGTAATAACAGACAGAATAAAAATTCTTTTCTATAAGCATTTGGACTTTCAAAGCATTCATCATACAAAATTTCTTAAAGCAATAAAAAAGATCTTATTTCCAAGCTTAGGAAAATAAAGTTTTTTATTTCTGTTAGATGTTTGATTTAAGACTCTTATAATTTATTTTCATCATATTAAACCATTTTTCTTATTACAAATTCGCCCATTTGTAAAATTTTTTTTGAATCAAAAAATTAACAAAAGCCTCTCATAACTCCCTTAATACCTAAATTGAATTTTTAATTTAATAACCATTTGAAAATTTTTGATTAAAAATAAAAAAGTTCTTGTCAAAGAGTATTTTTTTTGTTAAATTTATGGTTATTAATTTAACTTGGAGTTAATAA
>LJUH01000035.1 GCA_001303765.1 Chlamydiae bacterium SM23_39 | reverse complement strand
TTAAATTCAGGAGCATAAAATTTTCTTTTTTTCATTTTTTTGTTCCTTTCTTTTTACAGAAATTATGAGTTTAGCATGTGGTCTAGTTTTTGGGGTCCACTATATATTTTTAGGAATTATTATTGCTTTTGTCACTTTAGGAGTTGATTTTACTGCTTTTGCAATTGTTATAGGAGTTTTAGGTATTGGAATTGGTTTTAGTTTGCAATCTATTTTTAGTAATTTTATATCAGGCATCATTTTACTTTTAGAAAAAAACATAAGAGTAGGAGATTTTATTGAATTAGAAAGCAAAGAAAATGGATTTGTAAAAGAGATTAATGTGAGAACCACTTTAATTCGAACTTTAGATAATTTAGAAATATTGATACCTAACGTAGATTTAGTTGGCAAGAAATTTACTAATTGGACTCTTTCTGAAAAAATAAGAAGAATAAGAATTCCCTTTGCTGTTGCTTTCGGATCAGATAAAGATTATGTAAAAAAAGTTATTATTGATGCTGCAAAAAAAATTCCTACTACTATTAAAGAAAAACCAATAGATGTTTGGCTTATCGATATTGGAGAAAGTTCTTTAGATTTTGAATTAATTGTTTGGGTTAACGAATATATTAAAGATTTGCCTATTATTGCAACTAGATCTAGATATCTTTGGGCTATTGAATCTGCTCTTATGAAAAACAATATTGAAATTCCTTATCCAGTAAGAGAAATAAAAATGATGAAAAAATAATTTGCCTTTCATAAATTATTTTTTAAATATTTTTATTTTTTGCTTTTTTAAAAATATTTTTTGTCATTTTTATAATCCATTTACTGTGAAGTAAAATATGTATAAAAACAACTATCAATAATATAAAACCTAAAACTAAATGAAACTGTTTCCATTGATGTTTAACCATACCCAAAAATATTGTTTGTCCCCTATGAAATCCTCTAGAAAAGCCCCCCCAAAGTATTAAACCAGATACAGCACTACCAATAAACGTCAATAACATAACAAAATCTATCCAATAATTAACCTTATTTTTATTTAATTTTTTCATATAATTTTTCATGAATTTTAATATTTTTTATCATTTTTTCAAAAATTTTTATATATTTAGGAAAAATATCTAAAACAACCTTCTTTTTTAAAGAAGCTTTAACAAAATTTTTATGATAAGGAATATAACAAATAACTAATATATTTTCTTCTTCAGCAAATTGTTCAATTCTTTTACAAAATTTTTTATCAAGATCATATTTATTAATAACAATTCCTATTGGAATATTAAAATGCTTACCTAAATAAATTATTCTTTTTAAATCATGTAAAGCAGAAGGTGTGGGTTCAGTTACTGTAATTAAATAATCGCTACCTATAATAGAAGCAATAACAGGACATCCTATACCTGCTGCTGTATCTATAACAACCATTTTTGAATTTCTATTTGTAAATAATTTATCTGAATATTTACGTACAGAAGAAACTATTTCTCCTGAAGCAAGTTCACCTATTTTAAGTTCCCCTGAAATAAGATTAATTCCACAATTTTTTCCTTCATAAATATTACCTATAATTTTTCTATCTTCTACAATAGCTCCGTAAGGGCAAGCTAAAAAACAAGCTTTGCATCCTATACAAACATCTTTAACAAAAGCAGGATATTTTTTAGGAACAAAAGAAATAGCTTTTTGCTTGCATGCTAAAGCACATTTTCCACATTTTCTACAAATATCAAAATTCCATTTAGGAATGGTTTGATAGATCAGTTCTTTTTTTTCTCTATTTATATTTAAAATAAGATGATCATTAGGACATTCTACATCTAAATCAATTAAAAAAGTTTCTTTCTTTTTAGCATACAAAAAAGCTAATGATGTAGCTACCATAGATTTTCCTGTTCCACCTTTTCCTCCTGCTACAGCTATAGTCATAAAAAATACTCCTCAAAAACCTCTTGTTTATCTTTTCCGTTTACAAAAATATCTTGCATATCTATATAAACAGCTATATTTAACAAAAAATTAATTCTAATTCTCTACTATTTTATTTTTTAATTTCTAAAAAAACTTCTCTTTCACTATGAATATTAAAAATTATAGATCTCTTTTTCATCCTTTTCACTATTATCAAGAATAGTTATTTTGATAAAATTACCTTTTAATTTTAATTAATTTTTCATCAACAAAATTTTTTATAGCATCATTTATTGAGCCATTAAATTTATAAACTGGAATATTAAACTGATTTAATAAATCTAAAGCACGTGGTCCTATATTTCCTGTTATTACAGCATCAACATTTTGTTTTGCAACCATTTCAGCTACAGCTATGCCAGCTCCACCTTGAGCATCTTTATACTCATTTTTTATAGTTTTAATATCAACAATATCTTTTTCATTTAAATCAACAATTAAAAAATAACTAGCTCTAGCAAAACGATCAGAAACTTCTTTTTCAATATTATCCGAATAAGAACTAACAGCTATTTTCATATGTTTTTTTTTCATAATAAAATTACCTCCTTCAATCTTAATAGCTTTTCCATCTATTAAAGCTTCTGCTATTTTTTTATGCATCTCTGCAATCATACGATGAAATGTCGATTGCGAAATATTCATTTCAATAGCAGCTTCTTTCTGTTCTTTACCTAATAAATCTTTTAAACGTAAAGCTTCAAACTCTTCAAAAGATATTACAATTTCTTCAAGATCTCTTAAAGGAACTCCTGCAGGTTTAAAATATTTAGTCTTAGGATGCAATGATATTCTTCTAATTCTTCTAGGACGAATCATTTAATTCTATCCAACTCTTCTAAAATTTCTTTTTTTTCTTCTTCTACATCTTTAAGTCTATTTTGTAAAAATTCTTTTGAATTATTTCTAAAAAAACCAAATCCTCGCATTCGTCCCCTTCCGCAAGGGCCTAATCCTCTACCAAATCTTGGTCCTCTACCAAAAGGTCCTGTTCCATCAAATCCTGGCATTATTTCACCTCCTTTTATGAATATATATTCATATTACACAAATAAAAAATTTTTGTCAAAATATTTTAAAAATTTTATTATTAATGAATGGAAAAGACAGCTTACGGAATCATTTTAAACGTCAAAATCATTCCAGAGTCATCTAAAAATGAAATTTTTAAAAAAGAAAAAAATTTTTTAATAATAAAAATAAAACAAAAAAAAGAAAAATCCAAAGCAAATAAAGAGCTTATATATTTTTTATCAAAAATTTTAAATATAGATCAATCTAAAATAAAAATAATTAAAGGTAAAAGATCTACAAAAAAACAGTTATTTATAAAAACATCTAATAAAAATATTATTGATTTTTTGTAATTTTACTTTTTCATTAATTTTTCTTTCTCAGACTGTTTTCGTTTTATCTCTTCATCGATCTTTTTTGCAGCTTCCCTATTTACCTCTGCCATCCTCCAAAATTTTTTTGCATCTTGTAATCTATTCTCTTGAAATTGCAATCTTTGAGCTTTATCTTCAAATCTCAACGCTTCGCTCTCCAATCCTCTTTTAGTTTCTTCTAAAGATTGTATCTCTTTATCTATATCAGAAATTTTATCAGCAAAAATAGATACCGCTATTAACATAAAAGAAAACAAAAAAAAATTTTTTATTTTCATAAAAATCTCCTCTTTAAAAAATTAATGAAAAAAATCATAAATACCTTTTATCATTTTAATCATGATAAAATATTTTTTCATAATATTATTTTTAATCTCTTCTCTTTTTGCTACTACAATAAAAAATAGGTTAGAAAAAGCTGAAGTTGGAGATTATATGGTAACAATTTCTGGTAAAACATATTTTTTGCTTTTAGTAGAAAAAAAAAACCAAGAATCAATAATAATATCTGAAATAGCAATAGAAAAAGAAAAAATTAAAAAAAATTTTTCTTGGAGAGAATGGATTAAAAACAATTCTCCTTATAATTTATCTTGGCATGTATATGAAATAGATTTAAACAATGAAAAATTAAAAAGATGTTTATCGGTAAACGAAAACAAATTTACAAATAATGAAACTTTAACTTTAAAATTACTATCTATCCCTCTTTCTATTGTCCCAACAGAAAAAAGAAAAAAAATAGGGCCGCCTCCTTTAAATGAAGAAAAAGATATAAGATCTATATGGAACCCTCCGATGTATATAGACAAAAAAAAAGTTAAAAATGCAAATTTTGAAGTTTATCAAGCTAAATGGCCAAAAGACAACAGTTCTTTATCTGGAAAAGTTATTAATATCTATTTCGATAAAGAAAAAAAATTCTCTTTTCCTTTTTGGATTGAAATAGAAACTAACCATTTAGATATAATATTAAAAACGGTAGATTCAGGAAAAAATATAAAAATTCCGCAAAGACTTTTTTTGAAAAAATTTTCTTAATTCTTTTAATATAATTAGATAAAACAGAGTTTTTTTGCATAATCTTTATAAAGTTATGAACAAAACATTGTTGAAAAAGAACTTTCATTATAAAAATAATTTTTAGTTAGTTTTCAAAGATACCACATATAAATAATTCATTAATTTTAAATATCTTATAAAAAAAATAAATTTTTATTTGCTTAGAATTATTTTTTTTATTATTTTTCAAATTCCACTAATTTTTTGAACAAATTTTCCACATTTATTTTATATCTCTCTATTTATTAATATCCAAGCATCAATTTCTTGCTTTTTTCTAAAATATCTAATAAAATTTTTTTAAAAGGAACAAAATGAAATATTCTATTAGAAAATGCAAAAAAAAATTACGCCATGTATATAAATGGTATAAAAAAAAGAAAAAAACAATTCCAGATAATGAGAAAAAAAATTTTGAAAATATTTTAAATTCTCTTTCTCAATCTATTGCAAAAAAAGATAAAGAAAAATCAAAAAAGTTAACCTTAGAATTAGAAAAACTTTCTCAAAAGTTCTTAAAAAAAACAGCTTTAGATAAGTTTATAGATGCCTTTATCTCAATAACTATAGCTATTATTATAGCAATTATAATAAGACAAACATGGTTTGAAAATTACACTATCCCTACAGGATCTATGAGACCTACCTTAAAAGAAAAAGATTTTTTAATAGTATCAAAAACCTCTTTTGGAATAAATAAACCTACAAGACAAGGGCATATCTATTTCAACCCCTCTTTAATCAAACGAGGAGATATTGTCATCTTTACCACTGCTAACATGGATGTAGAAAACAATGATTATATGTATTTTTTTATAATTCCAGGAAAAAAACAATTTATAAAAAGATTAATAGCAAAACCTGGAGATATAATATATTTTTATGGAGGAAAGATATATGGAATAGATAAAGATGGAAAAGAGATAAAAGAATTTAAAAATGATAAATGGTTTACAAAAATAGAACATATTCCTTTTATAAGATTTGAAGGTAAAAATTTATTTTTAGATAAAAAACAAGTCGGTATAATATCAAATCTTATTATTTCACAAATGAATACTCCAATAGCTAAACTTACACTATCTGCTTCAGGCAATTATGGAAAATTGTTATTTAATAAAAATCCTCCCTTTCCTAAAAATTTTTCTCCTTCAGATTATTTTGATATTTGGGGATTTAAGAATTATGCTACCACTCGTATTGTAACAAAACAACAAGTAAAAAAATTTTATCCTGATCTAATATACAAAAATGCTGAATATTACCTTGAACTTACCCATCATCCTTCAATAAAAAAAATAATATTAGAAAAAGATTTTTTTGGAAGATTAAAACCAAATCTGTCTTATTACACCTCTTTAATACCTTTATCAGATAAAAATTTAACTGACATTTTTAATAATTTATATACCTGCCGTTTTACTGTAAAAAACAATATTTTAAAAAGAGCAGGAACAAACAACATTGAAAATTATCTACCTAAATTACAAATACCTAACGGTTGTTATGAATTTCAAAAGGGTGTTGCATATAAAGTAGACCTTTTAGGAATAACAAAAAAAATAAAAAAAGACCATCCTATATATAAAAAAGAAAATAAAAAAATAGTTTTATTATATAACTTAGGAATAGAGATGAATACACTATTCTCTACAATAGAAAAAAATCAAAATCTTAGACCTTCTAGATATGGTTATTTTTTAAATGGTTCTCTCTACCTTATGGGAGCACCTATCATTAAAAAAGAAGATTTCACTTTAAAAGAATTTATAAAAAATGAAGAAAAAAGAAAAAAAGAAGAAGCCAGCATTCCATTTATTCCTGAAGATTTAGAAATAAATAAAGAATTTATTCTAAAATATGGTCTTAAAATACCTGAAAATCACTATCTAGTTCTAGGAGATAATCATGCTATGAGTGCCGATAGTAGAGAATTTGGATTTGTCCCTCAAGAAAATTTAAGAGGTCGTCCTCTTTTTATATACTGGCCTATAGGATCTAGGTTTGGAAAAATTTTTCAACCAATGCATCAATTATCAAGTTCTTCTATTATAGTATCTTTTATAGTTCTATCATGTGCACTAGGATGGATGATTTATTTAAAGAAAAAATATTCCTATCCTTTAAAATTTTAATTTTTTAAAGAAAAAACAGAATTGTTATTTAATTCTAATATATATGATCTGTTATTCATAAATATTAATATTTAAAAATAAATCAATAAAATAACAAATTAAATTTCTTTTTTAGTTTCTTCTTCTATAATCTCTTCTTTTATCTCTTTTTTTTGAATCTTTTCTACTATCTTTTGACTTTTTTTCTTTTGAGGATCTGGATTTACAACCTTTCTTTTCATAATTCTCCTCCTAAAAATTTTAAACTTTTTTAATAAAAATAGATGTTATCTCTCCATTTAGATCCAATGTAGTTCCTACACATTTTTCAAATTTAACATCTACAGCTAAAATCTCTCCTAAAATATATTTTTTATGTTTTTCAAAACTTTTTTTAACTAAATCAGTTGTATCAAATATTACCTTTATTCTATCAGTAACCTCAAAATTATGCTCTTTCCTCATGCTATTTATCTTATTAACAATCTCTCTTGCTATACCTTCTAATATCAAATCTTTGGTAAGTTGTATATCTAACGCTATAGTTAAATTATCTTCACTTGTAGCTATAAATCCCTCTTTCGCTACTCTTTTAACCTCTACATCCCTAGGAGATATCTCTATTTTTTTATTATCTATTTCAATAACAACATTATTTTTTTCCACAGCCTTTATCTTATCTTGATCAAATTTTACAATTTTATCTTTAACTTTCGGCATCAATTCACCAACTCTTTTTCCTAAAATTTTAAAATTAGGTTTTATATTTAATTTTACAAATTCTGTATCCTCTTCTAAAAATTCTATTTTTTTTACATTAAGTTCTTCTAAAATCAAATCTCTTTGCTTTTTTAAATTTTTTAACAGCTCTTTATCCTTGCAAACTATGTAAGCTTTACAAAGAGGTTGCCTAACTTTTAACTTTTCTTTTTTTCTTAAAAAATGGCCTAAACTTACCACTTTTTGAGTAAGTCTCATCTCTTCTTCTAAAGACTTATCTATTAATTGATCTAATAAATTAGGAAAATCACAAAGATGCACAGATTCTTTCATCTCTTTAGTTTTTAACTCTAAATAAATAGCTTCCGTTATAAATGGAATAAATGGAGCTGCTACTTTTATAAAAGTTAACAGCACTCTATATAAAGTCTCAAATGCCTCTCTTCTATCTAATGTATCTTCATCTTGCCAAAACCTAGCTCTAGATCTTCTAATATACCAATTCGTTAACCTATCTATAAAATGGATGAGAGCTTCCACAGCTTTATTTAAATCATACTTTTCTAAGTTACGATCTACTTCAAAAATAAGTTTCTGTAAAACAGATAAAATCCATCTATCAATATTAGATTGGGGTTTTTTAAAATCTAATATCTTAGGAGTCCATTTATATATTTTTGAATAGGTAGATAAAAATAGATAAGAGTTCCAAAGAGGAATTAAAGCTTGCCTTAAAATCAACTCTACTCCTTTAGAAGAAAAACATAAATCCTCTCCTTTAACTGCAGGACTATTCATTAAATAAAGCCTCATAGCATCAGCTCCAAAATGATTTATAATCTCTGTAGGTTCAGGATAATTTTTTAATCTTTTAGACATCTTTGTTCCATCTTCTGCTAAAACGATTCCATTAACAACTACATTTTTAAAAGCAGGTTTTTTAAATAAAGCAGAAGATAAAACATTCAAAGTATAAAACCAGCCTCTAGTTTGATCTAATCCCTCTGCTATAAAATCTGCAGGAAAAGCTTTTTCTGTCTGTTCTTTATTTTCAAAGGGATAATGGTTTTGAGCATAAGGCATAGAGCCAGATTCAAACCAACAATCAAAAACCTCTTCTATCCTTTTATATTTTTCTCCTTCAAAAGTAAAAGTAATATCATCTATATAATGTCTATGAAGATCCTTTATTTTTACCTTTACTCTATCTTCTAATTCCTTGATAGAACCAAATATAACCATTTTTCCTTTTTCACTCTTCCATATTGGAATAGGTGTACCCCAATATCTATTTCTACTAATAGCCCAATCTCTTGCATTTTCTAACCATTTACCAAATCTTCCATATTTTATATGAGCAGGTACCCAATATATCTGTTCATTAGATGCAATAATAACATCTTTTATCTCTTCTACAGATACAAACCAAGTTGTAACAGCTTTATAAATTAAAGGTGTATCAGATCTCCAACAAAAAGGATATCTATGTTTGACTTTACCTATTTTAAATATATTTCCTTTCTCTTTTAAAATAGATATTATTTTATTATCTGCATCTTTTACTAAAACACCTTCAAAATCGGGTGCTTCATGAGTAAATCGACCATTAGCATCTATTGGGCATACAATATCTATTTTTGCTTTTTGACAAGTGAAAAAATCCTGCTCTCCAAATGCAGGAGCTGTATGTACAATACCTGTACCCTCTTCTGTAGAAATATATTCAGCAGATATAATTCTAAAAGCTCCATTTTTTCTTCTATCTTCAAAATAGGGAAAAAGAGGAATATATCTTTTATCAACAAGATCTTTTCCCTTATATTTTTTTACTATTTCAAAATTATCTTTAAAATAAAATTTAACTCTCTCTTTTGCTAAAATATAATTTTTATTAGATGAAAGATCTTTTACTTTAACATAATCTAAATCCTCTTTTACTGTTAAAGCTAAATTAGAGATCAAAGTCCAAGGAGTTGTTGTCCAAGCTAAAAAATAGTTTTCTTTTTCTTCGGAAGATTCAAAAGCTACTGTTATAGAAGGATCTTCAACTTCTCTATAATTTAAATTTGCTTCAAAATTAGATAAAGGTGTTCCCAATTGTGCAGAAAAAGGCATCACTTTAAAACCTTCATAAATAAGATCCTTTTTCCAAAGCTCTTTAAATACCCACCATACAGATTCCATAAAAGTGATATCCATAGTCTTATAAGTATTATTGAAATCAACCCATCTACCAAACCTAAAAACTATTTTTTTCCACTCCTCTGTGTATCTTAAAACTATTTTTCTGCATTCTTCATTAAAATTTGCAATACCGAACTTCTCTATCTCTAACGCTCCTGATAGTTGTTTTGCTTTCTCTATCTCATTTTCCACAGGAAGACCATGGCAATCCCATCCAAATCTTCTAGGCACATAATATCCTTTCATAGTTTTATATCTAGGAATAAGATCTTTAATAGTACCTGGTAAAATATGTCCGTAATGGGGAAGACCTGTTGCAAAAGGAGGTCCATCATAAAAAGAAAAAAGCGGATTATCTTTTCTTGAATCTACAGATTTTTCAAAAATATTATTTTTTTCCCAAAATTCAGCTATTCTTTCCTCCCTTATTGGAAAAGTCTCATTTTCATATCTCTCAAACATATAATACCTTTTTAAAATATGTTATTATATGATAGTTTAATATACAAATATTTTGATAAAAAATTTCTATTTTGATAGAATTTTTAATATACGCAATTGCTTAGTTTTTAAGCATTTATATTTTAAGGATAAAAAATCCTTAATATGTTATAATAATTATTGGGGGTGTTAAGGTTTCGACTTAAAAATGAGATCTTAATGGCATGCAGAGGATTCGGTTGGCCTCTTAAAAAACCGAAACAAAAATAAACGGCGAAGAAAAATTTGCCTTGCCTCAAGCTGCTTAAACAGCAGTTTGAAGCCGATAGTTTTAAAATCTGATCGAGAGTTTTAAAAATCTATCGTCATAGATCTCGATATGAGAAATTTTCTTCTTTTGCTCTCTTTTGAAAATTTCTCAAGATTTTAAGAGAAGCAGGTTATCTTTTTAACGTTACGAACCTATCGTGTAAGATAACTTTAAAAAGGTTCTAAGCATGTAGTCATTATTATTGAACTTTTTAAGGACGAGAGTTCGATTCTCTCCACCTCCATTTTGACTGACATCTTGTTAGTTATCAATTGGTTGAAACACTCACATTTAATGTAATTTTTTGATTATCAATCACATTCTTAGTAAAAGACTTCATATATACCTCCTTATAGTATATTCCATATTTTGCATCCCATTTTATAACATATGGAATTTTCCCACTTGAAACTTAATTCCACTTTATGTCATAATATAAAAAGAAGATAAAACAACAACGTTTTGAGGTTATATGATGAAACATTTACAAGCTGATTCTAAAGGTCGTATTACCTTAGGGGCAAAATATGCAGGAGCTCTTTTTTTAGAAATTGAAAAAAATGGCGTAATAACTTTAGAAAAAGCCGCTATAATTCCTGAAAGAGAACTTTGGCTACATAAAAACATAGATGCAAAAAAATCTGTTCTAAAAGGACTTAAACAAGCCAAGAAAGGTACATTGAAGTTAAACGCAATTGATTTAGATAAAAAATAACTCATAACGGATAAAAAATGTTTGACTTGCAATGGACTGATGAAGCAATTAAAGCATATAAAAATATAGAAAAGCAATCTAATAAAATAAGGTCTAAAAAACAAAAAAAGAAAAGTTCCAAACAAGAAGGTCTTTTCAAGCAAATAAATAAAACGCTAAAACATTTAAAGATAAATCCTAGACATCTTGGTCTAAAAACACATCCTTACTCATCTTTGGAACATCCTTGGCCCATCTTTATCACTTGTAGTTCGTAAGTTTTTACTAATAAAAATCTTATAAAAAATTAATATGAAATTCGTCACTACATTTAAAAAAAATGTACAATTAGATA
>LJUH01000006.1 GCA_001303765.1 Chlamydiae bacterium SM23_39 | reverse complement strand
CCCTTCTCTTAAAATTTCTTCTAAAGGATTAGAATTATTTAGACTTTTATTGTCAAAATTTGTAATCATGTTATTTTTCATGAGTATTCTCCTTTTGTTTTTTTGTTAATTTAAAATCTTAGGATGAATACTCTTCTTTTTCAACCTTTAAAACACAACTTTTGATAATATCTCATCAAGACTATCGGAGATATTTCAAGGGTTACGAGATCAGCTTAAGTCCCAGGGATATATTAGCGAGGTGTTTAATTTTGCAGATGCTTCACATTTAATATCTAAGGCTAATTTATGGAAAGAAAAAGATAAAGCTCTAAAAAGTAAGTATGAAAAACTCAATAATGAAATTCTTCCCAAAGTTGGTCATGATAAAGAAGCTCGCATTGGATGCAAGGGAAAAAACAAATATTGGTATGGATATAAAAAACATGTTTTAGTTGATATGCAAAGTGGCTTAATAAATAGGGTAGCAATTACTCCTGCTAATGTCCCGGATTCGAAGGGATTAAAGTTGATATGTCCCTCTCAAGGAGCAATATATGCCGATAAGGGATATTGCAGTTCAACAGCAGAAAATATAGCTAAATATAATAGTTGTCATTTAGCTGCTATTAAAAAAAATAACATGAGATCTAAAAATAAAGATTTAGACAAATGGCGTAAAAAACTTAGAAGTCCTTATGAAAGAGTCTTTGCTCATGAAAGAAAAAGAACAAGATACATTGGAGTAGTAAAAAATCAATTTTCTGCATTTATGGATGCTATTTGCTTTAATTTAAAAAGATTAGTTTGTTTAAAAGAAAACTTATGCACTAGTTGAAAAATTTTAGCTTGCAACAACAAAATTTATCAATCTAGTGCAAAATAACTTACTTTAATTCATAAAAAAATTTAACGAAAAAATCTTTAACATAAAAAAAAATCAGAAAAATTTCTCTAAATTTAAAAATTACATAAAATATTAGTTGAAATTTCAGGTTTCAACGATCCCAGAAGTATTTTTTATTACATTTTGAGCATCTTTTATCGATATATCTTTTATTGTTGTTAATTCTTCTAAAGAAGCTTTTTTTATGTTTTTTATGCTTTTGAAATGTTTTAAAAGATTTTTTTTCTTTTTAGGTCCAATACCTTTAATATTATCTAAAATACTTCTGTTCATTGTTTTTTTTATTGTTTTTCTTAAAAAAGAGATAGCTATCCTGTGAGCTTCATCTCTTATTCTTTGAAGCAAAAATAAAACAGAAGAGTTGGGAGCTATTAAAATAGGATCTTTTTCTGATGGAATAAATATTTTTTCTTCTGTTAGTCCTTTTGTATGTAGAGATTTTTGTTTAGTTATAGCTATAACATCTATTGTTGTAATAGATAGTTCTTTTAAAACTTTTAAAGCTATATTAAGATGTTGTTTACCTCCATCAACAATTATAAGGTTGCAAGGATTAGGATTTTTTGAAAGATGTCTAAATAAAACTTCTTTTAAAGCAGATAGATCTGAAGAGCAATGTTTTTTTATTTTAAAAATCTTTTGTTTTTTCTTTTCCTTTTTTCCATTTATAAAAGTTGTCATTCCTGCTACATAGTTTTTATAAATATTAGAGATATCAAAACATTTTATAATTTTTGGAAAATAGTTTAATTTTAATATATTTTTTATATCTAAAAGTAAATTTTCTTCTTTTTCAAATGAAACTTTTGCATTTTTATTGGCTAATTCTAATAACTTTTTTTTCTCTCCTATTTTAGGATATAAAATTTTTGGTTTTTTATTTAACTTGGAATAAATTATCTCTTCTATCTCTTTTTTGTTAGGAAGATTAAAAGGTATTATAATGGATTTAGGTGTAGATTGAGGATCTGTATAATTTTGTAATAAGAAATTTTCTAAAATTGTTTTTTCATCAGAAAAAATTTTATTAAAATTAAAATTTTTTGATCCAATTAAACTGTTATTTTTTATGATTAAAATATGTATAGATACATTATTATTTACTTTAAATATTCCTATGATATCAGATTCTTTAGTTTTTAAATTCTCTACATATTGATTTTCTTGAATATCTTTTATTTTTTTTATTTTTTTTAATATTTCATCTGCTTTTTCAAAAAAAAGATTTTTAGAGTAAAATGCCATTTTTTTATTTAATTCTGTAATAATTTTTTTGTTTTCTCCTTTTAAAAAGGAGATAGCTAATTTAATATTTTCCATATACTCTTCATGAGTACATTTACCTACACAGGGAGCAGGACATTTTTTCATATCATATAAAATACAAGCTCTTTTTCTATTTTTAAATTCATGGTCAGAACATCTTCGAATAGGAAATAATAGATCTATTTCTTTTAAATAGGGATAAGGACCAAAAAATTTATTTTTGTTTTCTTTTTTTCGAATAATAGATATTTTTGGCCATTTTTCCTTGGTGATTATTAATTTAATAAATGTTTTATCATCTTTTAATAAAATGTTATGTTTTGGTTTTATCTTTTTTATTAAATTATTTTCTAATATTAAAGCTTCTTTTTCACTGTTTACAACTATTATATCTATTTTTTTTATTTTTTCTTTTAAAATATTAGAAGAGTTAGAAGAAAAATGTTGTTTTATTCTAAATTTTAAATTTTTTGCTTTGCCTATATATAATATCTTTCCTGAAGAGTCTTTCATAAGATATACACCAGGCTTTTGAGGAAAATTTTTTTTTATCATTATTTTAAAACTTTTTTATGTAGATCGAATAACTTTTTTAAAGCTTCTAAAGGAGTAATAGAATTTAAATCTAATTTTTTTATCTCTTCTATTATAGGTGATTCTATATATGAGAAAAGAGGATATCTTTCCTTGTTAAAATATGTATTTTCACCTTTTTTTTCTAATTTAGATAAAATTTTTTCAGCTCTTTTTATAACATTAAAAGGAATGCCAGCTAATTTTGCTACTTCTATTCCAAAACTTTTATTACTTGTACCTTTTTTTATTTTTCTTAAAAATATAATACCTTGAGGTGTTTTTTTTATAGATATAGTATAATTTTTAATGAATGGAATTTTTTCTTCTAATTCTGTAAGTTCCCAATAATGTGTAGCAAAAAGAGTTTTTGTTTTTTTGGCAAATAAGGATTCCGAGACAGCCCATGCTATGGATATTCCATCGTAGGTGCTTGTTCCTCTTCCTATTTCATCTAATATTACTAAAGAGTTCTCTGTTGCATTATTCAAAATATTTGCAGTCTCTGACATCTCAACCATAAAAGTAGATTGACCTCTTGATAAATCATCACTAGCTCCTATCCTAGAAAATATTTTATCTACTATTGATATGTCAGCATCTTTTGCTGGGACAAAAGAACCCATTTGAGCTAGAATTGTAATTAAAGCTACTTGCCTAATATATGTAGATTTTCCAGCCATATTAGGTCCTGTTATTATTATTTGTATATTTTCTTTATCCATATAAGTATCATTAGGTATAAAATTGTTTGAAGTTGTTTCTATTATTGGATGTCTTCCACTTTTTATTTTTAGTCTATTTTCTTTATTTATTTTAGGACGGCAATATTTTTTTCTTTTGGATAATTTTGAAAGAGAATAGATTAAATCTATTTTAGCTATGGAATAAGCAGATTCTAATACTTCATCATAATATTCTGATACTTTTTGTCTAACATCATTATAAAGAAAATTTTCTAAAGCTTTTATACTTTCATCGGAAGATAATATTTTATGTTCAAAATCTTTTAATTTATTTGATATGAATCTTTCTGAATTGACAAGAGTTTGCTTTCTTTGAAAATCAGAAGGCATTTCATTTTTATAACTTTTGCTTACTTCGATGTAATAACCAAATATTTTGTTGAATCCTACTTTTAATGTTTTTATTTTTAATTCATCTCTTAACTTTTTTTGATAATTTATTAACCATAATTTACTGTTATTTTTTATCTTTCTAAGTTCATCTAAATCTTTATTATACCCATCTTTTATAACTCCAGTGTCAGAGACTCTGAAAGGAGGATTATCAGAGATGGATTTTTTTATTATATTTATTAAATCAAAAAAATCGTTTAAATTAGAAAGAGAATTTTTTATAAAAGAAGAACTTAAGGATGATAGGATAGATTTAAGAGGGTGTATGTTTTCTAAGGAATATTTTAACATTATTAAATCTTTAGGGTTGGAGAAATTGCTTTTTATCCTCATCATTATCCTTTCTAAATCCTTTATATTATCTAGATATGAATCTATTTTTTTATCGAATCTTATAAATTCTTCTATTGCATCTAATCTATTTTCTATTTTTTTTATGTCTATAAGAGGATGTTTTATCCAATCTTTTAAAAGCCTTCCTCCCATAGGAGTTAAGGTATAATCTATAACATTTAAAAGTGTTTTGGAATTTGATGGAGAGTCTGTTATCTCTAAACTACTAAAACAGACATGGTCTATAGACATATAGGATAATTGTTCTTTTTTGATTTTTTTAATATGATCTAACTTTAAAGCAAGCTCTTCTTTTAAATAGTTTATTAAAGCTCCTGCAGCATTTATTGAAGCTATATTCTCTTCTTTAAGACCAAAACAATTTAATGAGTGTACATTAAAATGGAAGAGTAAGCTTTCATAACAATGTTTATAATCAAAATGCCAGTTTTCTTTTGCGTTGATTATAAATTTGAAAGAATATGAGATCTCTTCAAAAAACTGTTTATATTCTTTAGAAAATTTTTCTGATATTAAAATTTCTTTTGGTTTTAACTTGAAAAGTTCATTTTTTAATTCTTTTTTTTCTTTTAATTCTAGAATTTTAAATTCCGATGTGGATATATCTAAGATAGCAAGACCAAATATATAACCTATTTGAGATATAGATATAAAAAAGTTATTTGATTTATCATCTATTAAAGAAGAATTTATTAATGTTCCAGGAGTTATGATTCTAGTTACCTCTCGTTTTACTAATCCCTTTTTTGTTTTAGGATCTTCCATCTGTTCTGCTATTGCTATCTTGTATCCCTTCTCTAATAATTTATCTAAATAGTTTTCAAAGGTGTGGATGGGTACTCCACACATAGGAATATTTTGTCTTTTGGTTAGAGTAAGATTTATCTCCTTGGAGATTATTTTTGCATCCTCATAAAAAGCCTCATAAAAATCTCCGAGTCTAAAAAATAAAAGAGCTTTTTTAGCTTTTTTTTTGCATAGGAACCATTGTTCCATCATTGGCGTGGTTTTTTCATTCATGATTTATATTTTATCTTGTAGATTTTTCAAAATTCAAGGATAAAATAATGTTTTTTAAAAAATTTTTTATCAAATTAATTTTATCTTTGTTAATTACAGAGTAATAAAAAATAAATAAATTATAATTAAGGGGCAGGATATTTTTAAAGTATTTTTTATGAATTTATAATTATTTTTACATCAGAAAATTGCTTTTCTTGTTTTGTTTTAAAAATAAGATTTTTAATTTTTTCCTTAATTTTTTGATTGGGATCGGTTACATTTAATAAAAGATCTGGAGGAATAGTTGTGCATTTATGATTTATAAGATACTTTGCCACATAAATAGCTAAAGATTTTAAGTCATTATCATCATTATTATCTTCAATAACGTGCTTAGTTAAAATATGTTTTAATAATAGCTCTAATATTTTATTATTAGCAATAATATTTGAGTATGGTAGCAGTTCTTTTATTATTTTGCATTCAGTGTTTATTATTTTTTTATTATCATTAGAATAATAAGAAATTATATATTTGCGAATAGAAATATTTAAAGAAGCATATTTTTCTATATTAACATTATTAACATTAATTTTTGGATGCTTTAATAGCTCTTTTACTATTACTAAATTATTGTCTTTAATAGCGTGTGTTAAAGGAGTATAAACAGTATAAGACCAATTTGGATTAATTTTTGGATGCTTTAATAGCTCTTTTACTATTTCTAAATTATTGTCGTTAATAGCGTGTATTAAAGGAGTATAAGCATCATAAGAGTAATTTGGATTAATTTTTGGATGTTTTAATAGTTCTTTTACTATTTCTAAATTATTGTCGTCAATAGCTCTTAATAAAGGATTAAGAATAGGAATAGGAGAAGAAGACCAATTTGGATTAATTTCTGGCTGTTTTAATAACTCTTTCACCATTTCTATATCTTTCTGATAGCATGCAAAAAATAGAATGTCAGTAGTATGCAAGTCCAATTCTCTATTTGGGTTTTTAAGAATTTGTTTTGCTATTTCTAACTTTTTATTTTTGGGATTGTTAGACTTAACGATTGCTTCCAATGCGAATGATAAGTGATGAATATCATAAATGTATTTTTCCTTCGTACCCTCTGCATACTTACCCATAGTAACTTCATGATCGTGATGCCTGAGAAGTTCTTTTACTACTTCTAAATGACCTTGAGCACATGCATGTACAATAGGAGCAGCGCAATTTTTTGTTTTAATTTGTTTAATTTTAGGATGCTTTAATAATTCTTTTACTATTTCTAAATAACCTATTTGGCATGCTATGATAAGAGGAGTGTAATAAATATTATCTTTGACTTCTTGTACATTTGGATCAATATATGGATTGTTAAGAATCTCTCTTACTGTTTTTAAATTTCCTCTTTCGCATGCTGAAAAAAGCAAACTGCTGGAGTTTATTGATTGTTGCTTAAAATAATTAATTAATTCTAAATTAATTTGATTGTTGCGCATTTTTTATATTTATTTTAAAAAATTTTAAATAAAAAAACAATTTATTTTTAATAAAACTATATCTAATAAGAGTTAAATCTTTAATTTAACAGCAACTCTTTAGAAATCAGATGTTTAATAAAGTGACCATAAAGGGGTTTTAGGGATAATGGAAAATTTTAGAAATATGCTACTCTCTAAATTATCAAAAAATTAAATTAATTTATTTTTTGACATCAAAACTAGTTAATTTTGGAATGTAGTATGCCTAGTTCTTAATTTTAAGAAAATTTTTATGTAAACTTGTAAAAAATCAGAATTATTAATAGAAAGAGAATATATGCTTGATAATTCAAAAATTAATTTAAAAAAGATTTTTTTAAATATTGGAATTATCTTGCATATCCCAGCTTTTATGTCTTTGTTTTCTATTTTTGTTGCAATTATTTTTAAAGAATATTTTGCTATTCCCTCTTTTTTTGTCTGCTTTGCAGTATTTTTTTTGTTTGCGCATCTTCTTTTTCAAATATTTAGAAAAGATTCAGGTATTATGAGTGTTAGAGATGCAATGGTTATTGCAGCTGTAGGATGGGTCGTTGCTTCATTTTTTGGAGCTTTAGTATATTTTTTTATAGGAAAAAACTCTCCTAGCGAATTTTTAAGTGCTAAGGTTTTTACCTCTTTTATCAATTCTCTTTTTGAATCATTTTCAGGATTTACTAGTACAGGGCTTACTATGATCAAATTTCCTGAAAATTTACCGCATGTACTTCAATGGTGGCGATCTCTTCAATCATGGTTAGGAGGAATGGGATTAATAATATTTATCATATCTATTGTAGAACCTAGAAAGGAGGAATATTGCCTTTATTATGCTGAAGGTAAATATGAACAATTAGATAAAAATATAGCTCATACAGCTCAAAAACTATATTTTGTTTATTTAGCATATACTGTTTTTATCTTTTTTTTATTTTTTATTACTAAAATGCCTATTTGGGATTCTATTAACCATGCAATGACAGGTATTGCAACAGGAGGATTTTCTATTTCTAATACAAGCATTGCTAAATATGGGGTTTCATCACAGATAGTAGCTATCTTTGCAATGGTTGTGGGAAGCACTAGTTTTGCTTTTCATTATAGAATGTTGAAGGAGAGAAAATTTATAGATTTTATAAAAAATAAACAGCATCTTTTGCTTTATATTCTTTTTGTTATAGGGGGATTATTTTTAGTATTTTTCGATAAGATATTTAGAATGGATATAGGTGTAAATTCTTCTTTTTTTCAATGGATCTCATCACTTTCTACTTGTGGATTTACTAATTTGAAAGTTTTAAATTTATTGCCCTCTGTTAAACTTTTTTTAATTTTTGGAATGATAATTGGAGGAGCTTCAGGATCTACTTCCGGAGGATTTAAAATAAGAAGGCTTATTAGTTTATTTTCAGGAATTTTTTTAAGATTAAAAAAAGTTGCAATAACTAAAAAATATTTAATAAAAGAGATGAAAGAAACAGTTGTTCATGAAAAAGAGATAGCAGATATAAGTCTGCCTAAAAGTGAAAAAACATCTAGATTATATTCAGCAAATGTTCTTTTTTCATTATGGATATTTTTTATAGTATTATTTTGGTTTTTATTGATGTTACAGATGCCAGAAGTTAAACCTATAAATGTTTTATTTGATATTGCTTCAGCTTTAGGAAATGTTGGTATGTCTACAGGTATTGTAAATGTTACACTTTCTATTTTTCAAAAATCTATTTTTATTTTTTTAATGTGGATAGGAAGACTTGAGATTATTCCTATTATTATTTTATTTAGTTCTGTTTTTATAAAGTATAAAAAACAATAAAAAGTTTTTATCTTTTTAAAACAAAAAAATATAATATTAAAAAAAAGAGAAGATGAAGATTTTTTCAAAAGAAAGTTTAGAAAATTTAAAACAAAACATAGATTTAGTAGAGATTGTTTCTTCTTACGTAGATTTAAAAAAATCAGGAGCTTTTTTTAAAGGGTTATGTCCTTTTCATAATGAAAAAACTCCCTCTTTTATAATACAAAGAGGAGATTCTCATTACCATTGTTTTGGATGCGGAGCTCATGGTGATGCAATAGAATTTTTAATGAGTTTTCAAAAATTATCTTTTATGGAAGCAGTTGAAATGTTAGCTGATAGATTTAATGTTGTTTTAGAAGAAAAAAAGGGAGAATTTCATTCTAATAAAAATATTTTAAAAGAGACTCTTTTTAAAGCTATGCAATTTTTTTATTTTATGCTTATCCATACAAAAGAGGGTAAAGAGGCTCTTTGTTATCTTTATAAAAGAGGAATAACTTTAGATTTTATTAAAACATTTTATATAGGATATGCTCCTAAATCTTATCTATTTCAAAAAGCTATGAAAGAACAAAATGTGAGGATGGATCTTTTAGAAGAAGCAGGGTTGATTAAAAACTTAAATGGTAAAAAAATAGATTTTTTTTCTGATAGAATAATGATTCCTATAAAAGATAAAAATGAGGATGTTATTGGATTTTCTGCAAGAAAATATAAAGAGGATTCCTTTGGTCCTAAATATATTAATACTCCAGATACTTCTCTTTTTAAAAAATCTTATGTTTTGTTTGGATTAAGTTATTCTAGAAAAAAGATAATAAAAGAAAAGAGAGCTATAATTGTTGAAGGTCAATTTGATGCACTTAGATTAATATATGAAGGTATCTCTATTGCTGTTGCTGGACAGGGTACTGCTTTTGGAGAGGTTCATGCAAAAGAGCTTTTAAAATTGGGAGTAAATAAGATTTATTTAGCATTAGATGGAGATAAAGCAGGAAGAGAGGCTTCCATAAAAATAGGAGAGATCTTTCAAAGAGTATCTGTTGAAGTATTTGTTGTTTCTATTGATGATGAAAAAGATCCTGATACTTATATAAAAGAAAAAGGACCTGAAAAATTTATTGCTCTTTTAAAAAATGCGAAAGATTATTTAAAATTTTTAGTGGATGAGAGATTTAAAGAGATAAATATAGATTCACCTGCTGCAAAAAATAGGGTTGTTAAATCTATAAGTGAGATGATAAAATCTTGGGAAGATCCTTTGATGGTTCATGAAAGTCTTAAAAAACTTTCTTCTCTTAGCAATATACCTATATCTGTTATTGAAAATGATATGGATAATCCTAATTTTTATATAAAAAAAAGTGAAAGTGTACATGTTGAGAATGTTGATCCAGATAGAGTTATTGAAAAAGATCTTTTGAGATGGCTTATTTTATTAGGAGATGGAAGTAGGTTTTTTGATATAATTAAGTTAAATTTAAAGGAGGAAGATTTAAAGATAGATCTTTCTAAAAGATTGTTTAAAAAATGTTTGGAGATCTTTAAAAAAGAAAAAAAGATAGATATCCTTTCTTTAGCAATGAATTTAGAAGATACTGAAGAGCAACTTTTTTTATCTGAAATACTTCAAAAAAAGGTGAATAGAGAAAAAGCGGAATTGGGATTTTTAGAATCTTTAAATAAATTATTAGAGAGGAATTGGATAGAGGAAAGAGAAAATATAAGAAAAGAAATACAAAAGGGTAATTTAGATGAGAAAGAAGTACTTATGCTAGCTAAAAGGTTTGATGATATAAAAAATAAGAAACCTAAAATCATTTTTCCTAATCAAGGATCTTTAGAAAATTTTTAAAAAATTTTCTAAATTATTTTTTATATAATCGATTTTTACTCTTTTTTGTTTCATAGTATCTCTTTCTCTTATGGTTACTGTGTCATTTTCTAATGTTTCATAATCTATTGTTATGCAGAAAGGAGTTCCTATTTCATCTTGTCTTCTATATCTTTTTCCTATAGCTCCATTTTCATCATATTCTGTATTCCATCTTTTTTTTATGTTTTCATATATTTTTAAGGATTTAGATATTAACTCTTGTTTTTTCATAAGAGGAAAAACAGCTGCTTTTACTGGAGCTATTTTAGGAGATAGATGGAGTATTGTTCTTTTTTCACCATTTTCTAATGTTTCTTCTTCGAAACTATTGGATAAAATTGCTAATATTGTTCTATCTAATCCAAATGTAGGTTCTATTACATGGGGAATAAATTTTTCTTTTGTTTCTTGATCTATATATTCTTGCTTTGATTTGGAATATTGAGCATGTTGTTTTAAATCAAAATCTGTTCTATAAGCAAGTCCATAAAGTTCAGATTTTCCAAATGGAAAATCAAAAATTATATCAACTGTTTTTTTAGAATAATGAGACAACTCTTCTTTTTTATGTTCATGTGTCTCTATTTTATTGGAGTTTAATCCTATTTCTTTGCACCAATTTAACATCTCTTCTAACCAATATTCAAAAGTTTTTTTCCACTCTTTTTCTTTGATAAAATATTCTATTTCCATCTGCTCAAATTCAATAGTCCTAAAAATAAAATTCCCAGGGGTTATCTCATTTCTAAATGCTTTTCCTATTTGAGCTATACCAAAAGGAATTTTGATCCTCATAGAATCTAATATATTTTTATATTCAAGAAATATAGCTTGAGCAGTTTCTGGACGAAGATAAGCTATCTCATTTTGATTATCTGTTTTACTCATCTCTATTTGAAACATTAAATTAAAATGTCTAGCTTCAGTAAAATCAGATGCATTACAATTAGGACATTTTATTTTATTTTCTTTAATAATTGAAGAGATAGACTTTAAATTTAAAGATTCTGATTTTATGTTTAATATTTTTTCTATTAACTGATCTGCTCTAAATCTGTTTTTACATTTTTTACAATCTATTAAAGCATCAGTAAAACATTTTACATGTCCTGAAGCTTCCCATGTTTTAGGATGAAGTAATATAGGACCATCTATTCCTACTATATTTTCTTTTTCTCTTACAAAAATTTGCCACCATAAATCTTTTATATTTTTTTTTAATTCTACTCCATAGGGACCATAACTATAAGTATTTGCAAATCCTCCATATATTTCTGATCCTGGATAGATAAATCCTCTTCTTTTGCAAAGCGATACTATATTTTTCATTTTTTACCTTTTTTAAGATGATATATTAAATAATTCTTTTTCTCAATCTTGACCTGATTTATTATATTTTGCAAAATAATAATATGGATAATGTTTTGATCTCTTTTGTTATTTTAGATATAAAGAACCATTACTTAGCTCCTCTTACTATTGAAAGTATTTTAAATCAGATGGAAAAAAGATATGAAATAATAGTTATGTTAAAAGATATATCACCTCATGATTTTCAGATTTTAAAAGAATATACAGGTAAAATTTATAATATTACACATACTAAAGAGGAGACTAAATCTAAAATTATGAATGAAGCTATAAAACTAACTAGAGGAAGATATCTTCACTTTCTTTTTCCTGGAGAGATATATCTTAGTAAACATTCTCTTTCTTATGTAACAAAAAAAATAGAAAGTAAAAATTTTCCAGATCTTTTATGTTTTTCCTTTTTAAGAAGAAATGTTTTATCTCATCCTGAAATTGTTCATGTTTCTTTTGTTCTTACCCCTTTTGGGGGAGAAAGGTTCCCTATTTTTTTAAAGGATTGTATATTTTCAAAATCCGTAATAGAAGAGTTGAATGGATTTGATATTAGATATAAGGGATTAGAAGGGTTTGATATGATAAGTAAAATTTATAAAAGAGGAAAAAGAGTTCTTTGTTGTAGAAGGGTTATTGTAGATTTTGAACTTCAAAAAATATCATTTAAAATATTGAAATATGTAAAAGAACTTTTTTCTATTATTTATAAAAATTTTGGGATAAAAGCTATATTTCATTGGTATGTGATTAGAGAGATATTTGATATATTTTTATGGTGGATAAAAGGAATAAAAAGTTATTTTATACAAGAATAGTGCGAATTCAGGGTAAGAAAATATTTTAAAAATAAAAAGCCTCTTATAAAATAAAATTTTTTATTGTAAGATCTTATTATAGTTTTTTTATAAAATTTATATTTTAGCAAATGTTTTCAAGTTGCAATTATAGATTTATATCTGTTATCTTTTAAGAAAAATTGGAGAAAATAAAATGTTAAAACAATCTTTTGATTGGAAAGGTAAAAATATTTTAGATGATGTTGAATATAGAGAGGATGATTTAGAGAAATTCAAAAAACTTTTAGGTATAAAAGAAAATAAACCATTAGAAAGCACATCTTTACTTACGAATGTTGGAGAGATTATTAAAGGTAGGATTGTAGGAATATCTAAGGAATATGCTGTTATTGATGTTGGATTAAAGTCGGAAGGAGTAATCCCTGTTTCTGAATTCAGAGATCCGGAAGAACTAGTTGTAGGTAAGGAGATAGAGGTTCTTTTAGATAAAGCTGAAGGAGCTGACGGACAGATAGTTTTATCTAAAGAGAAAGCTTCTAGATTAAAGCAGTGGGAGAATATAATAGCTAATTATAAGGAAGGAGCGATTATAAAGGGAAAAGTGATAAAAAAAGTTAAAGGTGGATTGATGGTAGATATTGGAGTGGAATCATTTCTTCCAGGTTCCCAAATAGATAATAAAAAGATAAAGAGTTTAGATGATTTTATTGATAAGACATTTGATTTTAAGATATTAAAGATAAATGCGGAAAGAAAAAATATTGTTGTATCTAGAAGAGAGTTAATAGAAGATGAAAAAGCAAACAAAAAATCGGTACTTTTAGAAAACATCAAAGAAGGTGATATAAGAAAGGGCGTTGTTAAAAATATCACAGACTTTGGAGTTTTTCTAGATTTAGATGGAATTGATGGTCTTCTTCACATTACTGATATGACATGGAAAAGAATAAGACATCCATCCGAAATATTAAAATTGGGAGATGAATTAGAGGTTATTGTTTTAGCTATTGATAAAGATAAAGGAAGGGTTTCTTTGGGCCTTAAACAAAAAGAAAATAATCCTTGGGAAGATATAGAAAAAAGATATCCTATCGGAATGCATGTAAAGGGAAAAATTGTAAATCTTGTCCCTTATGGAGCTTTTTTAGAGATAGAGCCGGAAGTAGAAGGGCTTATACATGTATCGGAAATGTCTTGGACTAAAAGTATAACAGATCCTGGGGAAATAGTAAGAATAGGAGATGAGGTAGAAGCAGTTGTGTTAGATATTAATACAACTTATGGAAAGATCTATTTTGGGATGAAACAGATCCAAAAGAATCCGTGGGAGGATATAGATAAAAAATATCCCGTTGGGAAAAAGGTAAAGGCGGAGATAAAAAGCCTTACTAATTATGGAGCTTTTGTAGAATTAGAGCCGGGAATAGATGGTTTAATACATATTTCCGATGTTAGCTGGATAAAAAAAATATCTCATCCTTCAGAGTTATTTAAAAAAGGAGATACAATTGAGGCAGTAGTTATTTCTATTGATAAGGATAGTCAAAAAATTAATTTAGGTGTAAAACAATTAACCCCTAACCCATGGGAAGGTATAGAGAAGAATATACATGTAGGAGATATCGTTAAGGGAAAAGTTGTAAAGATAGCTGCATTTGGTATTTTTGTGCAGCTAGAAAATGGGATTGAAGCTTTAATACATGTTAATGATTTATCCGATCAGCCTATTGGAAAAATAGAGAATTTTGTATCTATAGATGATGAAATAAAAGCTAAAGTTCTAAACATAGATCCCGAACATAAAAAAATTTCTCTTTCTATAAAAGAATATCTTATAGAGAATAATGAATATAGTAGGGATGATATTATTGTTGGAGAGGAAAAAGAAAAAAAATAGGAAAATTTATGAATAAAGAGTTGATAGCAATATTTGAATATTTAGAAAGAGAGAAGGGGATAAAAAGAGAGATAATTATCTCTGCAATAGAGAACTCTTTGATGTTAGCAGCACAAAAAAGTATTAAAAATGTTGGTGAGGTATCTGTTAAGATCGATGAAAAAACAGGAGAGATTGATGTAACAACACAGAAGACTGTTGTAGATAAGGTGTTAGATCCAAAAGAAGAGATATCGATAAAGGAAGCTCAAAAATTGAATCCTGAATCTCAAGTAGGTCAAGTATTAGAAATATCCATTACACCTCAAGAATTTGGAAGGATAGCTGCTCAGACAGCTAGGCAAATTATTTCTCAGAAATTGAGAGAAGCGGAAAGAGGAGTTATTTATGAAGAGTATAAAGATAGGGTCAAAGAGATAATATCTGGTACTGTCAAAAGGTTTATTAAAGATAGATCTATTATTGTAGATTTAGGAAAGGTAGAAGCTTTGCTTCCTGGAAGTTATTATCCTAAAACAGAGAAATATCATGTAGGAGAGAAAGTTTTAGCTTTGCTTTATGAGGTGAGAGAGACGGATATGGGAGGAGCTGAAGTTATTTTATCGCGTTCTCATCCAGAGTTTGTTTCAGCTCTATTTGATCAGGAGATTCCAGAATTAGCAGAAGGTATTATTGTTATAGAAAAGATAGTTAGAGAACCTGGATATAGAACAAAAATAGCTGTTAGATCATTAGATCCTAAAATAGATCCTGTGGGAACATGTGTTGGTATTAGAGGGACTAGAATAAAAAATGTTATAAGAGAATTGCATAATGAAAAGATAGATGTTATTCCCTTTTCTGAAGATAGAATAGAATTTTTAAAAAATGCAGTTGCTCCTATAGATATATTTAGATACAAAGAGACAGAGGATAAAATTATTTTAGTTGTTAACGAAGAAAACTATCCGGCTATTATTGGGAAAAAGGGTATGAATGCTAAACTTCTTTCTAGATTAATAGGAAAAGAGATCACAGCACAAAAAATTTCTGATTATCAAAAGTTGATATCTGTTCAAATAGCAGAAATGTTAGATTCTAAAGACCCTATTTTGGATGAACCGATAGATAAAATCAAAAATGTTAGTAGTTTAATTTTAGAAGAATTAAAATCTTCAGGTTTTGATACGATAAAAAAGGTCTTGTCAGCTTCTTCTAAAGATTTAATACAGAAAGTGCCTGGAATAAATTATTTAAATTTGATGGAAAAAATATTAGAAAGGTAAAAAGTTGGCTAAAAAAATAAAGTTAAATATTAAAAATACACAGATAGCTGAAGCTTTGAAATTGGAAAAGATAAAATTAGCTTCTATTGGTAAGAAAAAAAAAGCAAAAAAAGTTAAGGAAAAGTTAGTAGAAACAAAAAAGAAAGCGGTCATTCTTTCTCCAAAAAAAGATAAATCAAAAAAAGTTGTTAAAAAAGTTGTTTCTGAAAAAAAAGAAATAAAACCTAAGAAAAAAGAAAAACCTAAAAAAAAAGAAGAAGTTATTGAAAAAAAGATTATTGAAAAACCAGTTGTTATAGAAAAAGAGAAAAAAAAAGAACCTGAAAAAGTTAAAAAAATTAAAAAACCAGAAAAGATAGAAACATTTGATTCTAGATATAAGATGGGTATTTGCATTCCTGAAGATCAGCGGTGGAAAAAGAAGAAAATATATCATAAAAAATCAAAAGAAAAAATTGAAATAGTTAGACCTAGTAAATTAAATGTAAAACTACCTATTTCTGTTAAAGATTTAGCATCTTTTATGAAGTTAAAAGCATCAGAATTAATATCTAAACTTTTTTCTCAAGGTATAACTCTTACTTTAAATGATTATTTAGATGATGAAACTATTGTGCAGTTTTTGGGATCTGAATTTGGTTGTGATATATCTATTGATAGAACAGAAGAAAAAAAACTTCAAATAACAGATCAAACTATCAAACAAGAGATTGATAGTTCCGAAAAAAAAGATTTAATGCCAAGACCTCCTATTGTTACTTTTATGGGGCATGTAGATCATGGAAAGACAAGCATTATAGATCGTATTAGAAAATCTAATGTTGTGTCTCAAGAAGCTGGTGCTATTACCCAACATATCGGTGCTTTTACAGCGAAAACAAAATTAGGCGATATAACAATTTTAGACACTCCTGGACATGAAGCTTTTACTGAGATGAGGAAAAGAGGAGCTATGGTTACAGATATAGTAGTGTTAGTTATAGCAGGAGATGAAGGAGTAAGGGAACAGACTATTGAATCTATTAACCAAGCGAAAATTGAAAACCTTCCTATAATTGTTGCTATAAATAAATCAGATAAGCAAGGATATGATCCTGAAAAAGTATATAGGCAACTTGCTGATTATGAAATTGTTCCTGAGGCATGGGGTGGAACAAATATAACAGTTAATTGTTCAGCTTTGAAAAATGAGGGTATTGATGAACTTTTAGAGATGATAGCTCTTCAATCTGAGATATTAGAATTAAAAGCTAATCCCCTTTTTAGAGCAAGAGGAGTTATTTTGGAATCTCAAATGCATAAGGGATTAGGAGCTATTGCTACTCTTTTAATTCAAAATGGTACTTTAAAACTTTTTGATTCTTTTGTTTTTGGAACTAATTGGGGAAGAGTCAAGACTATTCATGATCAAAATGGAAAAATTTTAAAAGAATGCAACCCCGGAATTCCTGTTAAAGTAACAGGTCTTTCAGCTCTTGCAGAAGCGGGATGTGAATTTATTGTTGTAGAAAATGAAAAGAAAGCAAAAGAGATAGCTAAGGAGAGATCTCAACAACATTGGCAAAAAAAAATAGTTTTTCCTAAAAAAATAGAATTGGAAAAAATGATAGAACAAAAGGAGAAAAAGATTCTTCCACTTATTATTAGAGCAGATATGCAGGGATCTTTAGAAGCTTTGATAGAAGCAATAAAAAAGATTACTTCAAAAAAAGTGGAGGTGAATATAATAAGTGCTGAAATTGGACAGATTTCTGAATCAGATATAGAATTAGCTGCAGCTTCAAATGCTCCTATTATTGGTTTTCATACAAATATGGAGAGTTATGCTGATGAGATAGTAAGAGAGTTGAAAGTAAAAGTATTTATTTATGATGTTATTTATCACGCTATAGATACTGTTAAAAATTTAATGGTAGAAAAATTAGAAAAAATAGAGAAAGAAAAAGAGATGGGAAAAGTTTTGGTGAAAGAGATATTTACCTCCTCTCAATTAGGCAAAATAGCTGGATGTGTTGTAACTCAGGGATCTGTTAAAAGAGGACAAAATGCCAAACTTTTACGAGAAGATAAGATTATTTGGAAAGGTAAAATAGCTTCTTTGAAAAGGGGTAAAGAAGATGTTAAAGAGGTTCAGAAAGATAAAGAATGTGGTATTATTTTAGAAAATTTTTCTGATATTCAGAAAAAAGATGAAATTTTAGTTTATGATATAGAATATATTACTCCAGAATTATGAAAAAAAATAGAATTAATAGAGTAAATTCTCTTTTAAAAGAAGTTATATCTGAAGTTATCAGAAAAGATATATATGATCCAGAGATATCTAATTTTCTTACCATAACAAAGGTGTCTGTTTCTAAAGATCTAAGAAATGCTAAAGTTTATGTTAGCGTAATAGGAGATAATAGGGAAAAGACTATTAATGCTCTTCAACAAAAATCAAAAGAAATCTATGCAATAGCTTCTAAAAAAGTGGTCTTAAGATATTTTCCAGTTTTAACTTTTTTATTAGATGATTCAATGGATAAACTTCAAAAAATTGAAGATATATTAAAAGATATTAAAAAGAATGTGTGAAGGAATACTTTTAGTAAATAAATCTAAATGGAAGACTTCTTTTAGCATAGTCTATGAACTTAGAAGAATTACAAAAGTAAAAAAGATAGGGCATGGTGGGATATTAGATCCTTTTGCTACTGGTATTATGATTATGTTGATAGGGAAAAAATATACTAGAAAATTTATTCAGTTCTCATCTTTAGAAAAGGAATATATTGCTAAAATACATTTAGGTGCAATTACAAAAACTTTTGATGTAGATAGTAAAATAGAATTTTTTTCAAAAAAAATACCTACAAAAAAAGATATTGAAAGAGTATTATCTTTTTTTCAAGGTGAAATATATCAAATACCTCCTATGTTTTCTGCAAAAAAACAAAAAGGGAAAAAATTATATTTTTTAGCAAGAAAGGGAATAGAAGTGGAAAGAGAACCTATTAAAATTTTTGTAAAAATAGATTTTATTTCTTATAGATATCCTTATTTAGATTTAAAGATAAGAGCAAGCAAAGGAACTTATATTAGAACAATAGCTCATGATATTGGGCAAAAACTTCAAACAGGAGCTTTTTTAGAAGAATTGACAAGGACAAAGATAGGAGATTTTTGTTTGGAAAATTGTATTGATCAAAAAGATTTAAAAGAAGAATTTTTATATAAGTTTATTTTAAGATGAAGTTTATACTTGATAAATTATAAAGATTAATTTAAGCAGCTAATAGTAAGCACCTCTTGAAAATCTTCTACCATTTTCGGAATAACTTGTAAAATATTTTTTGTAATATTTAAATATTTCCAAGAATTTTTAAAATCAGATCTTTGAAAAGAAATTATTGATATGTAAAATGTTATTAAAGGATTTTTTTGATCTATTTTATAATATTTTAATAAAACATTTAAAGCTTCTTTATCTCTTCCAAGCTCTAACCATATATTGGATAAAAGTAAAAGACCAAATCTGAATTTTGGATACTTTTTTAAAATTTTTAATAAAGTATCTTTTTTTTGTAATAAGGATTTTTTTGTATTTTCAAAAGGTAAAAATACTTCTTCTATTCCTTTCTTATCTACTTTTTTATCTAAAAAATCGGATGCTAAAATCTCTTTCATAGTATATGAGGGGAAAATTTTTTCTCTTATCTCTAACAATAACTTTTTTCCCTCTTTTTCTTTTTTAGAAAAGATATAACAAAAACCTAAAAGTTGTTTTAAAATAAAACTATTTGGAAGATATTGTTGTGCTTTTTCATATAAAATAGTTGCTTGAGTATAATCTTTTTCTTTTAAAAAAATAGATGCTTCGTTAATAAATAAAAGTCCAATAACCTCTTTTTTATCTCTAACTTTAATAGATTTTGTCTCCATGTTCAAATACTTTTCGTCTGGTATATGAACACCTCTTCGTGTAGTTTCTATATTTCTATCTTTATATTTTAAAAATATATGACCTGGAATCGTTACAGCATCCAAAGGAAGATCAATTCTTTGAGCTAAACAAAGATATAATATGGAAAGACCTAAACAAACACCTTTTCTTTTATCCATAACGGAGGGTAGATTAGTATAAGAATCTATTTTTTTTGTAGATTGAGAATGTTCAGGGAAAGAAAACCCTAAATCAAAAAATATAAAATCATTAATAGCTTTTATCTTATCTAAATAGGAAGGCTGTTTTGGAAGATTTGTTAAAATCTCTAATGCCATTATATCTAAATAGGCTTCATAACACCTTATCTCTTTAATAGACATTTTTTTTGCTAGAAAAATAGCACGAGCTAAATCGATTTCTTCAGGATTTGCAGAAATAAAATTTTTTTCTTCTAAAAGTCCATATGTTTTTAATTTTCTATTTTTTAGATTTTTAGATATTTCTTCGATAACAGAAAGATCTTTTTCTTTAATTTTTTTTGTTAAAGGCTCTTTAGAAATAAAAAGACTTAGAAGATTAGAGAGATCTATTTTAGGGATATTAAAAAAATTATTTTTATTATTTTGTCTGAGTAAAGAAAAAACATGTTGTAATGCTTTTTTACCTTCAGATGTTTCAGGATATAATTTATAAAAAATTAAATGTTTAGATATAGAATTAGGCTCCAATGTCTTATATAATGCTGAGATATCAGAAAAAATAAAAATAGGTAAAAACAATATAAAAAAATATTTTTTCATTTTTTTGAATAATAAAATAGTTTTTTTTAAAAAAAAAGTATTTTTAATTAACAATATCCTTTAAAACATTTATTAACTTTTCATTAGACAAAAGTTCTTCTATTGTTGGTTTTATTCTATATGTCCAATTACTCTTTTTTATTACTCCGGAGATATTGATTCTTTCATTTTTAGCATTTTTATCTACCAACTCTTGGAAAAGTGATAAATATTCTTGTAGAAGATTTATATGAAAAATACTTGCAGAATGGTGTGTGTCATATAAAATCCTTTTTTTTAACTCAAAGGTAAGTTTTTCTTGGTAAGGCCAGAGATTTGTTTTTGATAAAGTTTTTGCATTTTTTTTATGGCTTTGCCACCAGAGATCATTTGTTTCTGTATCATGGGTAGATAGAGTTGTTAAACTTATAGGTTCATAATCTCTCATATTTATTTTTTTCTCCCATCGAGGAACTTTTGTTCCACAGATACCTAAACTTTTTAAAGAAGAATAGACCATATTAGGAATAAATCCTAAATCCTCAGCAATGGGAAGCAGTGGGGAAAATTTTATTAACATCTTTAGATGTTCTTCTCCTTGTTTTCTCCAAATCTTTAAATTACGAGGCAAAAATTGTCCATGTATGGCTTTATCTTTTTTTTTTATTGCCCATATTCTAAAAAATCCAACAGCATGATCTATTCTATATAGATGGTATATATTTGTTATTACTAAAAGTTTTTGTTTCCACCAACTGTAGTTTTTATCTTTTAAAGCTTGCCAGTTAAATAAGAAAAATCCCCATTTATGACCTTTAATGTTAAAATCATCAGGAGGGGCTCCAGCTATGTGGGAGAGATCAAAAAAAGATCTATAGTACCATACATCTACGCTGTCTGGATTTATAAGTATGGGTATATCACCTTTTATTAGAACATTATTTTTAGTAGCATAGTTTTTTACTAACATCATCTGATTAAATGATAGATATTGTAAAAAGATATAAAACTTAGTGTTTTTATTAAATTTTAAGAAAATATTTTCAACAGTTCTTTCGTCAGGATTTTGAATATTTTTTTTCCATCTATACCATTTTTTACCATGGTTATAATCTTTTAATACTCTAAATACTGAATAGGGTTTTAACCAAAAATTTTGTTTTATAAAGGAAATATAAGAAGAGCTATTCTGAAATTTTTTAGAAAAAATATTGTAATAAGTTTTAAGCCATTTTAATTTTTTCTTTCTTACCTTATCAAATTTTACTCTTCGAGTATGATTATACTTTTTAAAACTTTTTATTTGATCTTTTAACCATCTATTTTCTTCTAGAAAAGGTAGAGATTCTAATCCTAGATATATAGGATCTAAAGCACAAGAGGAGATAGCATTATAAGGGCTATAATCTTTAAAATAACATTCATTGATAGGTAAGAGTTGAATCACATCCATATCTATTTTTTTGCACCAATCTATAAGAGGTAAGAGATCTGTGTATTCTCCAATGCCACAACTTTTTTTTGATCTAATAGAAGAAAGAATTATGCAAAAACCATGATGATTTTTTATCCCTATCCTCTTCCAATGAGGATAGGTAGGACATTGAGATAAATATTTTTCAATATTTTCCATCTTTTTTTTCAAATTCTTTGATAAATTCCAAAGGAGCTGATTGGTTTGATTCAATAGCTTCTCTCCATGAAAAAGCTTTTTCTATAAACTGACCTAAAATATTTTTTAATTTTTCTGTTGTTAAATCATTCATTGGAACATATTCATACATTACTAAATTAGAATCTTTTTCGTTGAATGCAAAGGATCCTATTTTTGGAATTTGAGAATTTGCTTTTAATGTTTGAAAAAAGATATTTTCTCTAAATTTTCCAGGATAAATATTTATTATATTGCCACCTATTAAGATAAATTCTTCAGTTTTATTTAACTTTAGTTGAATATGTAATTTTTCATCTATTTTTAAACTGCATGCATCTATTCTATCTGGTTTTAAATGTATAGAAAATATATCTCCTAATTCTTTTAAGATTTCTGAAAACCTTTCTATCATTCTTCCTCTTCTTCTAATTTTTCTTCTAACTCCTCTAATGATTCATTTAACGCTTCTAACAATTCTTGTCTATGTTTTGAAGATTTATATAATTTCATAGATGTATGTCTTGTGGCATCTCTCATCTGAGAAAAGATAATAATTTGAGCTAAAATCTCATGAGAGATACCTAAATTTCTTGCTATGGGAATAATACTGTCGGAAGAGACATATCTAAGAGTTACTAAATTTATAAATTGTTTTGCTAGAGATTCAAAATTTATATTTTCTGGGATATTTATATGGTTTTTTTGGAAAAGAGAGATTATTAATGGATCTCTAGATTTGAAAAAAAGATATAATCCTAAGATAGCTTGTAAGGATTTTATATCTCCAATCCATTTTATTAATTCTACTCTAGGAATAGAAGGACCTTTTGATTTTAAGTCAGCACCTAATGAGTGTAATAAAAACTTGCAAACATTTTTTAGATTTTCATAAGAAAAAATTTTTGATAACTCAAAAAATAAAACTAAAGTAGTTCGTGGATTACCTGTTATATCCCTATATAGATTTCTTAGATTAACAGGAGTACCTAATCCTAAGCGAGAATATTCTTGAGATTCAACTTTAATGTTTCTTCCTGCTTTTATCTCTCTTTCATATCTTTCATTTAATCTTTCTTTTGCTTTTACAACTTTTTCTTTTAAATCTAATGATGTTGTCAAAATCAGAAAATCTAATGCTTCATCAGCTAAAAAATAGTCTGAATAAAAGGAAAGGACTTTTTCTAATATATCTTCAATACTATCTTTTTCAGATATGCTATCTCTTAAAAGGATTAGATCTTTTTTAGAAAGTTCATAATTATTTTTTTGGAATTTTGAAGCTGTTTCCTCTTTTTTTTCTACCTTTTTAAATAAAGATTTAGCTTCCGATTTTTCTTTAGCTGCCTCTTTTAAATTTTTTATAGGTTTAAATCTTGATTTAATTCCTGGAAGTTGAGCTTCTTCACACCATTCTTCAAAATTACATTGAGATTCTTCCTGTTCTATTGCTCTTTGTAATGCATTCAATATCTGCTCATGGATCCTTTGGATCTGTATTGCTTTAATCTCTCCTATATAAGGTATCTCAGGCATAGTTTTATGATAATTTTATTCTTCCTAAAGGTTGTATTTTTATTTCTGGGACTATCTCTTGATAAGAAAGAACAGGAAGATCAGGAAAATCTGATTCTATTAGTTTCCTAGTAAACCTTCTAACATCTATAGCTGTTAAAAGAACAGGTGGTTGAGCACCCATGGGTGTAGGTGTTATCGTATTTTTCATAGCTTGTAATATCATTACTGTTGTATCTGGATCTAATGCTAAATATGATCCTGCTGATGTCTGTTTTATAGCTCCTCTTATCAAATCTTCAATTTCAGGATCTAATAAATAAACGGAAAGAACTGTTTTACCTTGAGAATATTTATAACTAATATATCTTTTTAAAGAAGATCTTACATATTCAGTTAATAAAACAGTGTCTTTTTCAGTTTGAGCCCATTCACTTAAAGATTCTAAAACTGTTCTAAGATCTTTTATAGAGACTTCTTCTTGTACCAATCTTTTTATTATTTCAGTTAATTTTTGAAGAGGCACTAATCTTGTCACCTCTTTTACTAAATCAGGATATGATCTCTCAATAAATTCTAAAATAGCTCTTACTTCTTGCACTCCAATGAATTCGCTAGCATATTTTCTATAAAATTTTGAAAGATGCAATATAATAACTTCAAAAGGAGTCCAGAAACTAATTTTGGCTTTTTCTAAAAGCTCTCTATATTTTTCGTCTACCCAAAAAGTGGGGAGACCTAAACTGTTTTCTAAAGTTATGAAAGGTATATTAAATCTTCCTAATGTTTTTTCTGTTTCAGAAGTTAAGAGATGATAGGTCAAAACTTTTCCTCTAACAATAGGAACTTCGTTAAGATGTATAGCATATTCATCTTTTGCTAGGACAGGAGAATCAGTCCTCACATGAACCCCAGGAAAACGTACACCTAAATCTTGATAAAGAGCATGTCTTATTTTCGGAATCATATTGTTTATAAAATTTAATCCTTTTTTTTCTTTTTTAATTAATTTAGATAATTCAGATCCTATTTCTAATATTACAGGAAGAGTTAAAACATATTCTTCTTTAGCTCCACCAATAATAGCATGTCCTTCTAAATCGGTTTCTAATGACGTTATTCCTGATGCAGCTCTTTCTGCTGTTTTTTTTGCAGACATCCATATAACAAATCCTAAAGATCCTACAGCAGTAGCTAAAACTAAAAAGGGAGCTGCTGGGAATCCGGGTATTGCAGCCATAAGAAATAGGATCCCACCCCCTATCATAAGAGCTTTAGGTTGTTTTAATATTTGATCAGATATTTCTTTTCCTAAATGAGCATCTTTTTTTTCTGAAGATACTCTTGTTGTAACAATACCAGCAGTAATAGCTATCATAAGAGCGGGTATTTGAGAGACAAGACCATCACCTATAGATAAAAGAGAATAAATTCTTGCTGCTTGTCCTATTGTCATACCATGCATGGCTACACCAATAATTAACCCACCAATTATATTTATAATTGTTATCACAATACCTGCTATAGCATCTCCTTTAACAAATTTCATAGCTCCATCCATAGCTCCATATAATTGGCTTTCTTTATTCAATCCCAACCTTAATTCTCTAGCTTGTGCTGTATCTATAATGCCTGCTCTTAAATCTGCATCTATGCTCATCTGCTTTCCTGGCATAGCATCTAAAGTAAATCTTGCAGCTACTTCTGCTACCCTTTCTGCTCCTTTTGTTACAACTATAAATTGAACTATAGTTATAATAAGAAAAATAACGCCTCCAACTACATAATTACCTCCAACTACGAAATGTCCGAAAGAATATATTATCTTTCCTGCATTAGCTCTTAATAATATCTGTCTAGTTGAAGAGATATTAACTCCTAACCTATATAACGTAGTTATTAAAAGAAGTGATGGGAAAATAGATAGTTGAATAGCTTTTTGTATATATAAGGATACAAATAGGAGAGTAACTGAAGCTGTTAAGTTGATAGATATTAAAACATCGATAACATGAGGTGATACTGGAAATATCAACATCATGATTATGCTTACTATTATAAAAGCTAATATTAAATCGGAAGATTTAGCAATAGTAGCTAAGGCTCTTTCTCCTCCCAAAAATTTAGCTAAATTTTCCAAAAAATTTTTCATCTAAGAAACTCCACAAATTCAACTTTTTCTTTTTCTTCTAAATAAGCTATCCATTTAAGCACCTCTGCTACAGCTTTATATGTATTTCTTGGGATATAATCCCCAATCTTACCGGTATTGAATAATTCTCTAGCAAGGGCTACATTTCTCATTATAGGAATGTTGTATTCTATTGCAACTTTTATTATAGAATCTGCTATTTTATTAGTTCCCATAACTAAAATTGTAGGGACGGGATCTTTTTCTTTTTCATATCCTATAGCTACAGCTATGGAGGTAGGATTAGTTACTATCATCTTAGCTCTACTAGCAGCAATAGGCCCTTCTTGATATGCAATTTCTCTAAACCTCTCTCTTCTTTTACTTTTTATAAGTGGATCTCCTTCTGTATCTCTATATTCTTGTTTTACTTCAAATTTTTCCATCATCATCTGTTTTGCAAAAGTTCTTCTTTGAAAAGCTAAATCAAATATAGCTACCAATAAAAAAAATATTCCTACTCTAATACTAATTTTTTTTAAGAAATCTTGAAGTAAAAAAGCACTTCCTATAACAGGTATGGATGATGTTTGAACTACTTCAGCTATAGCATTCCAGATAGCAAAATATATAATTATTGCTGCTCCTGTGATTTTGAAAATGGATTTTAAAAGCTCAACAATTGTTCTTAATTTAAATTTTTGTTTTATTCCTTCTACTGGATTTAATCTCTTAAAATCAAATTTCATAGCTTTAAAAGAAAAAACTGGTCCTACAACTAAAAAGCTAACTAATACACCTACTAAAGCCACTATTATTACTATAGGAAAGCTGCTTATTGCTATTATTTTTATAGCTTCCATTAAATATCCTCCTGCTTTAGTAGACATGTCAATATCGGAAGATACATCTTTAAAACATTTTACTATATAACCACCTAAATTTTTATAAAGATAGGAGCTAGCAAATAAAGTGCCTATAATAGAAACTACAAAAGTAAAAGCGGAAGGAAAATCCTGAGACTTAGCAACTTGCCCCTTTTTCCTTGCATCCCTTAATTTTTTAGGTGTAGCCTTTTCGGTTTTTTCAGCCATTTCTTAACTATGATAAAAAATTATAACATCCCCATCTTGTACTATATAATCTTTTCCTTCAAATCTACACAACCCCATTTTTTTTGCCCCTACTCTTCCATTATACTTTATCATGTTATTATAAGAAACCACTTCTGCTCTTATAAATCCTTTTTCCATATCTGAATGTATTTTTCCAGCTGCTTTTTTAGCAGTAGTATTTTTTTTTATAGTCCAAGATTTAGTTTCCTTTTCCCCAGTTGTGATAAAAACTATAAGATTTAAAAGATCAAATGCTGCTTTTATCAATCTTTCTAATCCTGTCTCTTTTAATCCCATATTTTTCAAAAATTCTTTTACTTCGGATTCTTCTATTTCAGCAAGCTCTTGTTCCAACTTGCAAGAGATAGATATAACCTTAGCATTATCTTTTTTTGAATAATCTAACAATTGTTTAAAATATTTATTTTCCTTTTTTTCTAAAATATAATCTTCAGATACATTGGCTATATATAATATTTTTTTTGATGTTAAAAAAAGATATTTTTTCAAAAAATCTTTTTCCTCATCTGATAAATTTAAACTTCTAATAGCTTTATTTTGATTTAAATGATCAATTATTTTTTTTATAAAATCTATCTCTTTTTCAAATTCCTTATTACCCTTACTTTTTTTCTCTAATTTTTTTAATATATTTTCAGATTGTTGAAGATCTGACAATATCAATTCTAAATTTATGATTTCTATATCTCTTATAGGATCTACCTTACCTTCTACATGAGATACTTTTTCATCTTCAAAACATCTGACAACATGTAAAATAGCATCTGTTTGTCTAATATTATCTAAAAATTTATTTCCTAATCCCTCTCCTTTAGATGCTCCTTTAACAAGTCCTGCAATATCTATAAAGGTAACTGTTGAATAAATAATATTTTTAGATTTAGATATTTTTGCTAATTCATCCAATCTATTATCCTTTACTAAAACTATTCCAATATTTGGGTTTATGGTACAAAAAGGATAATTTTCAGAAGGAATCTTTTTTTTACAAAGAGCATTAAAAAGAGTAGATTTACCAACATTCGGTAATCCTATAATTCCACATGAAAGGTTAGACATATCTTTTTTTAAAATATATTAAAAATGTTTTAAAAAACATAAATATTTATAATGAAAATAAAAAAAAATTTATTTTATAAACTCTGAAAAATAATAGGTGTTTTTGTCTTTTATTTTATCTAAGATGTTAAGAATAAAAATATTTTTTTAATTTTTGTAAATACTTTGTGAGAAGTGATTTTGAGATAAAGCTTGTTAATTAATAAAAAAATGGGTATTCTGCCTTTTTATAAGGTAAAAAATGGCAAGAAAATGTGTTTTAACAGGTAAAAAACCTCGAAAAGGAAGAACTTATGTTACAAGAGGTATTGCAAAAAAAAAGAAGGGTATAGGTCTTAACATAACAGGAAAAAATAAAAGACGTTTTTTACCAAATTTGTTTAAGAAGCGGTTGTTTTTAGAAGAAGAAAACCGTTTTATTACATTAAAATTATCTTCTTCTGCTTTAAGGACAATTGATAGAAAGGGACTGTCTCATTTTCTTAAAAATATTGGAAAGAAAAAAAGATTTTGTTCAAAAAAATAAAATTTTTATTTTTCATATTTTTGTTTTATTTTTTCATTATTTATTTTGAATTTCAAGTAACCTTACCAAGTAAAAGAAATTGTATTTTATTTTATTCAAATCAATTAAAAGATGATCTTAGACAAGTTTTTATAAAAGCTATAAAAAAAACAGAAGAATCGCTTCATATTATAACATACAGCTTATTCGACAAAAAAATATTAAAAGAGATAAGAAAAAAAAATAAGGAAAATATACATATAAAAATTTTTTATGATAAAGCTAAAAAAAAATTGTTAGCAGGTGATTATGTAAAAACAAAATCAAAGGGACTTATGCATCAAAAGATATGTGTGATAGATAAAAAAATATCTTTTTTAGGATCTGCTAATTTTACTAAAAGTTCTCTTTTTATGGATGGCAACTTAGTAGTAGGAATTTATAGTAAAGAATTAGCTAATTTTTTATCTCAAGAGTTTCCTTTTAAAAAAAAATATTTTGAGACTTTTATTAATGATCAAAAAATAAAAATTTTTATTTTACCAGAAAAAGATAAAAAGATTTTAAATCATATAAAAAATGCTATAAGAAAAGCAAAAAAAAATATAAAAATAGCGATGTTTGTTATGACTCATCCTGAGATAATAGATGAATTAGTTGAAGCAAAAAAAAGGGGAGTAATTATCTCTTTAGTTGTAGATAGAAATTTTAAAAAATATTTAGAGAAAAAGAGGATAAAATTTTTAGTATCTAATCAGATAGAAGTATTACATCATAAATATATGTTGATAGATGATAGAATATTTATATTTGGATCTTCTAATTTTACAAAATCTGCTTTTTCAAAAAATGATGAGATAGTTATAATTTTAGAAAAGTTAAATAAAAAACAAAGAAAAGTTTTAAATAAGTTGCATAATATAATAACATTAGAAACATTTAAAAAAAATTTATAAACAAAGGTAAATAATGATTTCTAGAAATGATCCCTGTTGGTGTGGTAGTGGAAAAAAATGGAAAAAATGTCATTTTCCTCAAATTTCATTTGATCAATTAAAAAAAGAATATTTGGAAAAATATCAAATAATTTTAAAGACTGTTGAAGAGATAAAGAAGATCAAACATTCTTGTAAAATAGCTTCTAAAATATTAAATATTCTTTGTACTTATGCAAAAGAGGGCGTTACTACTAATGAATTAGATATTTTATCTAAAAAACTTCATAAAGAAGAAAATGCTATACCTGCTCCTTTAGGTTATGGGAATCCACCTTTTCCAAAAAGTATTTGTACATCTTTAAATGAAGTAATTTGTCATGGTATTCCTAATGATGAACCTCTTCAAAAGGGAGATATTTTAAATGTAGATGTAACTAGTATTGTAGAAGGTTATTATGGGGATTGTAGTAGGATGGTTAAAATAGGTGAAGTATCAGAAGAAAAAAATAGGGTGATAGAAGCTTCTTATGAATGTCTTATGAGAGCTATTGAAATATGTAAACCTGATAGTAAAATTTATGAGATAGGTAATGTAATAGAAGAATATGCAAAAAAATATAGATGCTCTGTTGTTGATCAATTTGTAGGACATGGTATTGGTCTTTATTTTCATGAACCTCCTCAGATACCTCACCATTATAATAATGTAGATATACCTATGACACCGGGTATGGTTTTTACTATTGAACCTATGATAAATATTGGAGTAAAAGAAGCCGTGATAAGTAAAGAAGATGGATGGACAGCAAGAACTAAAGATTTAAAACCTTCTGCTCAATGGGAGCATACTATATTAATAACAGATAAAGGACATGAGGTTTTAACTCTTTGAAATTGTCATTTTTCTAGATCTTTGGTTAATTGAGAAACTAGATCTTGAAGATAAATGTTTTCTTCTTCTTTTTTTTCATTTTCTTTTATAAGAAAAGATAGTTCTTTTTGTAACTCTATAATTATAGGGTGCTCATTTAAATTTATCTGGTTTTTTTCTATTTCTTGTTTTTGTAGTTTTTCATTGGCATAAAATAGTTCTTTTCTAGTAGCATCTAACAGATTTTTTTTCTCTTCAAATTGGATTTTTAATTGTTCATATAAAGAATTTATATTTTTAAGTTGTAAAAATTCCTTTTCTTCTGAAATATTTTTAAGTTTTAAAATATCAGCTTCTAATTCTTTAGTTTTTTCTTTTTCTTGGAAAAGGAAAATATTTATTTCTTCATTTTTATTTTTTTCTTCTTCTATTTCTTTATTTTTTTTATCTATTTCGTCTCTTAATTTTTCTACTAATTCTTTAAAAGAATGAATTTCAGTTGTTTTTTCATTTATTTGAAGATTTGTTCTGTCTATTTCATATTTAAAATTACTGTATTGTTTTTTATAAAATTCTTGTTCTTTTGATATATCTTTTTCTAATTGCTCTATTTTTGTAAAAGCTTCCTTTTTTTCTTTTTCTAAAGAATTTATAAAATCAGTTACATGATATAAACAAAGATAAGATATTATAAATCCTAAAGCTACAGAAAATTCTATTCCAAGTTGCCAAAGATGGCTTTGAGATATTTGAAAATGTTTTATAAATATCAAAATTATTAAGAAAAGAATAGATGCCATAAGACCTTTTTTTTTGTATTTCCAACAAAGAATAAGACCTACTATTGAATGTAGAAAAAGATCTTTATTTTGATCTATAGCAAATGATATTAAAAAGAGTGAAAAAAATAAAAAAAGAGGACCTAAAAGTATCCAAAATTGAATTTTTATATCTTTTTTTCCTTTAAAATCAAAAATTTTATCAATATTTGATGACATTCTTTTTTTAGTTTTTTCTTTCTTAATACCTTTTTTTTATTTTTATCAAAACTCTTTTTAATTTTTTCATAATATTAATTTTTGTAAAATAATTTTTTGGAAAATTATTATCCTTTTGATAATAAAGATCTTAAAAAAAATAAAAAATTGGCTTTTTTATTATGAATTTAGAATAAAAATGTAATTTTATGGATTTATTGGATATTTTAGAAATCATTTTGCATAATAAAATTCTTATGATAGATGCAAGTGTTTTAGATTTGTCAGAAAGTCAATTTTTCAATATAGTAAATTTTTTGCCAAAAAAAGATAGGGAGAGCTTGTCAAAAGTTTGCAAAATTTTTTATGAAAGAATCAATAATCAGCTGAACTTATTGCCGAAAGAGATGATTACATGTATAACAGAATGGTTATTATTAAAAGATGTTTATGCATTGTCAATAGTAAATCAATATTTTTATGCAAGCCTATTAAAGGTAAATTCTTATTTTTGGCAAAGTTTAATGAAAAATTTAGATCCAACAGTCAGATTTTATAAAAAGTATAGCTGTTGTGAGAAAGTAGATTTTGTTAGCCTCAATCCCATAAAAGCAAGATATTATGTTAGAAATTTTTTAAAGAAGAAAAAAGAGATAGAAAAACAATTGGATGAAAATTACAATAAATTAAATTTAATAGATTGGTTTTATTATTCAGTAAAATTTTTAAAATTTAATTTTGCAAAAGTGATCTTTCTGAAGGATGCATATGAAGGATATAAATTAAATTTTTCAAATCATACAAATATGAAATTACTTTTAGATCTTTTAGATAATTTTGTAGAATTATATCCACATTTGAAAGAATTAGTAAGGTTAAAAAGGGAAGTAAATGAATTAAGAAGACATTGTGACGAAAAAGCAGAAGAGTACCAAAATAAATTACTTGCTATCACTGAAAATGATCAAATCAATAAATTAAAAAATATTTTAGGCCTCATCTATATTAAAATGAACAGATCTGAATATTTTTTTAGAAGTATGATAGATTATGAAGATTCTGCAAAAGAGCTGTTGCAACATATATCGATATTTTTAAAACCACTTAGAAAATTTAATAATTCTAAAAATAATCAAAAAATTAAAGAAATTTATAAATTGGCTGAAAGGATAAAGAAAAAATTGGAAGAACAACAAACTGAAAGAAAAAGATTTTATATGCCATGCATAATTAGCGTCTTATGTATTTATGCTGTGCTTTTTGTTTCATTTATTATTGCATTTACATTTCTAATAATTTTGTTAAAGAAATTAAAAGTATATAAATTAACAATTAGGGATTTCATAAGAAGTGTACCATTAAAGAAAAAATTATTGGTGCTAGGGATAACAGGCATATTTTGTTTAGTCTTATGGATAATAGAATTTTTTGCTGCTGTGATATTTGCAGTGAGTAAAGAGCACACTGATTCAAAGTATTCGGATAAATATGGACTTAATAAACCTTAGTAACATTCTTAACTTTGCTTATCTTTACAAAAAAATACTAAGGAAATATAATAAAAGGCGGTTGTTATGAAAAGAATATTTTTATTTGTTTTAATAAATTTTTTAATTATATCAGCTATTTCTATTGTGATTTCTATTTTCCATCTTTCCCCCTATATTACCCATTTTGGATTAAATTATTATAGCTTAATGATCTTTTGCCTTATGTGGGGTATGTTTGGAGCGTTGATATCACTTTTTTTATCAAAAAAAATGGCTAAATGGTTGATGAAAGTAAATTTGATACAATTCTCTACTCAAAACCAAAAAGAACTTTTTATTTTAAAAAAAATAGAAGAATTTTCTAAAAAAGCAAATCTTAAAATGCCTGAAGTAGGCATTTATCCTTCTAAAGAGATTAATGCTTTTGCAACAGGACCTTCAAAAAAAAATTCTTTAGTTGCACTTTCTCAAGGTCTTTTGGATAATATGAATGAAGTAGAAATAGAGGGAGTTATAGCACATGAGATAACCCATATTGCTAATGGAGATATGGTTACCATGACTTTAATTCAAGGTATTATAAATGCTTTTGTGATGTTTTTAGCGAGGATACTTGCATATTTTGTATCTTCAGTTATGAGAAGTAATAGAAATAATAATTTTTCTTATCTCACATATATGCTTTTTGTTTTTCTATTTCAGTCTATTTTTATGGTTTTTGGTATCATGGTTATTTCATTTTTTTCTAGGAAGAGGGAATATAAAGCAGATAAAGGAGGTAGTATTTTATCAGGTAAAGAAAAAATGATAAAAGCATTGCAAGCCTTAAAATCTTTTCAAAAGATAAAAGAGAATGAAAAGATGGTTGTTAAGAATAAAGAAGTTTTTCAATCTTTAAAAATATCAAATCCTACAAAAAAAAAGCTTTTTTCTTTAATATTTGCAACTCATCCACCATTAGATGCTCGTATTGAAAAATTAAGAAATGGCTAAAATAATTGTTGGCATGTCAGGAGGAGTGGATTCTTCTGTTTCTTCTTTTCTTTTAAAAAAAATGGGATATGATGTCATAGCTATATTTATAAAATGTTGGGATGAGTGTAATTTTAGAAAAGATTATGAAGATGCTCTTTTAGTATGCGAACAGCTAAAAATACCTCTTTATAAAATAGATTTTACAGAGGAGTATAAAGAAAGGGTTTTTAAAAATTTTTTAGAAGAATATAAAAAAGGGAATACTCCTAATCCCGATATTTTATGTAATAAAGAGATTAAATTTAACCTTTTTTTACAAAAAGCAGAAAAGTTAAATGCAGATTTTATAGCTACTGGACATTATGCTCAGAAGAGAGGTAATTGCTTGATGAAAGCAAGAGATCTATCTAAAGATCAAACATATTTTTTATATACTTTAAAATCAGATATTTTAAAAAAAGTAGTTTTTCCCATAGGGCATTTGAAAAAAGAGGAGGTTAGAAAAATAGCTAAGGAAAGTGGTTTAATAACTTCAGAAAAAAAAGATAGTACAGGTATCTGTTTTATAGGAAAAAGAGATTTTAGACCCTTTTTAAAAAAATATATTGCTTGTAAAAAAGGAGCTATTGAAAATTTAGATGGGAAAATAGTTGGGGAACATGAGGGAGTTTTTCTTTATACGATAGGGCAAAGAAAAGGGTTAGGAATAGGAGGGGAGGGAGAGGCCTGGTTTGTGGTAGAAAAAGATGTTAAAAACAATGTTTTAATAGTGGCTCAAGGAGAGAATCATCCAGCTCTTATGTATGATAGTATTGTTGTATCTTCTCTTACTTGGATTCCTTCTAAAATGCCTTTTTTTTGTAAGGCTAAGATAAGATATAGGCAAAAAGACCAAGATTGTATAATAGAAAAAATAGAAGAGGGTAATGCTTTTATAAGATTTATGACTTTACAAAGAGCTCCTACTGCTGGACAATCAGTGGTTTTTTATAGAGGAGAGCATTGTCTTGGTGGAGGCATAATTATTAAGACAGGCAAGTCCTTGTATTTCAAAGAATTAACGGCGATAAAAAATATAAGGTTATATTGAAGAAAAAATAGATTTTTGATATAATATTTATTTATGGGAAAGATAACACTAGAAAATAAATTTCTTGCAACCACTCATGAAGTTAATGTCTTTTATAATAAAGGATATAAATTAAGAGCAGATAGTATTACTAAAATCAAAGAAGTTTTTCAAAAAAATCTAAAACCAATTGATTATAAGACTCTTGAGAAAAGTATTATTAAAAATGACTTTTTAGAATTATTGATTATGAGGTTTGTGAGGTGGATTAAAAGATTACTTTTGACATACTCCAACGACTAAAGTCAGTTGGATTCTGGATTCAAACAATATTCGCCTGAAGAATCAGGTCTTACAATATCTAGCCCAAGAGAAGATGCCCC